>URMC01000001.1 GCA_900548735.1 uncultured Eubacteriales bacterium
GACGCGGTGCGTAATTTTATAGAGATTAACTCACTCGTCAATGAAAACCACCAGCCCGCGATAGCCGATTTTTCTTGCCAGCACCGCCCACAGTTTGATGAAATCGTACCAGTTTTCATCGTCGATAATCTGCGACACCGGGAAACCCAGTGCCGCGCGCGCCTCGCTCTTGGTGGCAAACTCGCCGCGCAACCAGCAAAGGCAGGCGGACATTTTTTCGTCCTCCCCCTCCAGGTACGCGCGGTAATAGGCGGAAATCACGCGGGCAAAATCAAAGCCGCCCACCAAAAACTCCACATCCCGCAGGGTGTCTGCAACCAACGCGGTCAGTTTTTCGGTATTCCCCGCTTCCAACCCCGCTTCTGCCTGCAAGCCGGAAATCCAGCGCGCAATCACCTTGGGTAATGCTCCGCCGTCCGGCGAGGCTTTGGAAGCGAGGTTTTTCATCAGTTCCCGATACGTGGCGACCCCGGTGCCGGAGGTGCCGTACAGACGGCGCTCCGGGGAAAGATCCGCGTCCGCGGTCAGAAAATCGCGCTCCAGCGCATATCCCCGCACCAGTTGCATCAAAAAGCTTTTGCCGCTGCCGTATCTGCCGATGAGAAAGCGCATGGCTGCGCCCCCTTCGCTGACAGTTTCCAGATCGGAGAGAAACGCCCCGATCTCTTCTTTTCTGCCGATGGCAATATACGGCGCGCCGGTGCGCGGCACCACACCCGCCGAAAGAGACGCCAGAAGCGACGTTAATATCCGCCGCGGCACTTTCACTTCTTCTTGCTGCATGATCTCTCATCCTTTCCTCAGGCAATATCCAATATCCGTGCTGGGTTTTCGCGGGCGGATATTTTTGCCTGACTGCGTAGTCAATCCAGAACCTGCGCTTCCCGCAGGTCCTCCATATAATCTTCAATCACAGTATAATAGCCGTCTGCATCCTCTAAGATAATGTCGCCGAGAATGTCACAGGCGGCAGTGTTGATTCTGTCCGCCAAGGCATCCGGCATCAGCCCGTGCGCGGCGGCAAAGCGACGCTCTCCCGCGCGGTCGCCCGCGGCGGCAAGCCGCACAAACTCCGCCAGCTCCCCCAGCGCCTTTTGCAGGGGGGATTCCGGTAAAACTTCCTTGACTTTTCCGGAAGTTGCTGTGGTGCCTGCCGGAGCTTCCCTGACGTTTTCCGCCGGATTTTCAGGAGTTTTGTCCGATAAAAGCGAAGTATTTTTTTCAAAAACGCCTGATCTTTCACCAGAAAAGAACATATTTTCATTACTCAAAAATGAGTCAGGGAAGTTTTGCGTTTTTTTGGCAGAGTCAAGGAAGTTTTGCAGGGTTTCGACAGCCCGCGGCGTTCCCTTTCCTCCTGCTTCTCCTGCGGGGGTACCTTCCGGCGGCATGGCGACTCGTTTTTCCGTCGCCGTCACTTCCGGCGGGGCGGTCTGATTTTCCGTTGCGGGGGGTGCCGCTGTGGCAACGGTCCTGTTTCCCGTTACCGGGGGTTCCGGCGTGGGTTCGCCATCCCCGCCAAAGGCTTCCACTAACCGTCTTGTGGTCTCCCAGGACTCCGCTTCAATTTTCGCGGCACGCTCCGGCGAAACGGGGCGCACAGGAATTTCATAACGTTTTTCGTAGTCCGGTTCCGCCTTTTTCTCATACCGTATCGGGGCTTTTTTTGGAATTGCCCCCTCCAGGTATGCGTCAAGAACGCGGCGCAATTCCGTGCTGATCTGGTACACCGTGAGGCGTGATTTGACCGAAATTTTTGCCCGGATGGCGTTTTCGGCATATTTCAGCACGTCTGTCATGATATACCGCAACTCGTGCGTATGGGAGAAAGAGGCATAGTCCACCTCAATCCGCCGTTTGAGGCGATAGGAGCATACCGCCCCTGCAAATGCATCCCGCGTAATGGTGGAGACCCCGGCGCTGTGCCCGATCCCTCCGTTTTTCTCCCGAAAAAAGGACAGTGCCGCCGCCACCGCGCCGGAAAGCACCCGATCATACAGCTCCGCCGTATCCGCACGGTAAAACTTGCTTTTTTTATAGTCATAGTTGTTACAGAACAAGAGGATTGCCAGCACCTCCTCCTCTGCCCCCTGCCAGCCGGAAACATAAAACTCCTTGAGCCGGCATCCGGCAAGTAGTTCCCCATACAATGCCCTTGGCAGTGCCGGGGGCGGCAGGCGGTGCAACAGCGAATAATCACAGAGCCACTCCCGCACCAGCACGTCCAGCCGCGGGTGCTCCCCGCGATAGGAGAGCCAGAGACGGAGAATGTTTTGTTGCCCCTCCTCCGGCGGGATTTTGCCGGAAAGGTTGATTTGCTCATACAAATACAACAAGAGATAGGAAAACGCCGCGTGCAGGTAAATTCCTTTGCGGAAATTGGTGCGCCACCACAGGTAATAATGCAACTGTTCCCTTGTCAGTTGCGTATATTGCGGCATATAGGAGAAAATGTCAACCTCTGCGCACTCGCTCCCCTCCCGCGGGTGTAATTTCAGCGCATGAACGCGAAACTGCTCATAATAAGTGTACGCCGTGCGCCATGGGTAAATACGCACCTCATGAAGCAGAGAGTGCTCCGGGCGGTACACCGTCTCCGGCTCCTCGTGGAGCGGTTCCTTTGCCGCATAGGGGTTGACCGGGCGCTCGCGCAACGGCACGTCCGCGTCAACAAATACGCCGCCCGTGCCGGTAAGGGTCCCTCGTGCAGGGGCAGTCTCTTCCGGCGCGGCAGGTTGCGTTGCACCGGTACCGGGGGCAAGCACGGGATTTACCGTGATATCCCCCGGCAACACCCCGGCAGGCACGGTAATTTCCACCGTTGAGGTATCCGGGGAAAAGCCTTTGGAAGCAGGCACTTTTTTGGGGGGAGGTAACAGATCATCCAAGTTCCAGAAATCCTTCGGATCATCACTCATGGTCTGCTCCTTTCCGCGCCCGGCGCCTGTATTTTGTAATATTTTATTATACCATGCCCCTGCCCGTCTGTCAAGGCTTCCTGCGGGGGAAGGCGGAAAAATTCCCGCCTGCTCTTGCATTCCTGCCCCGCTTGGGTTATAATAGAAAACGCCAAGGAACGATAGTATGATTACCTTTTTCGCTCCATGGCAAATTCCGCAGGAAAGGAAGCTCCGCCACCGCGAGAGCCGGCGTCAAAAATGAGGATCGTGGACCTGAAAACTCCCACAAAGGATTATGAATACCCCGGCGATTGCGGTCTTTGCCTCGGTTTTTTTGACGGCGTTCACTTGGGGCATCAGGCGCTGATCCGGAAACTGCAGGAGGAAAACAAAAAAAGAGAGCACGCCCTGCCTTTAGGTGCCCTCTGTTTTACCAGTTCACCAAAGGATTACTTTTCCCCCACTCCTACTCCCCTGCTGACTCCTTTGCCGCAAAAACTGGAAAAACTGCGCCAGGCGGGGCTCCGCTTTGCGGTGCTTTATGACTTTCCGGAGATCCGGGATCTGGATGCGTTTGATTTTGTAAAGGATATCCTGATCAAAACGCTTCGCTGCCGCCTGCTGGTCTGCGGGTACAACTTCACTTTCGGCAAAGATGCAAAGGGCACGCCGAAGGAGCTTGCGCAATACTTTGGTTCTCAACCCAACCGCTCCTTTTTTGAGGTGCCCGCGGTCAAAAAGGACGGTCAAGCCGTCAGTGCGTCTCTGATCCGCATGATGCTGAACGTCGGGCATCCGGAAGCGGCTGCACGGTTGCTTGGCACTGCATACGCCGTGACCGGAAAGGTGCGCGACGGGCGGCACGTGGGGCGCACACTGGGTGTACCCACCGCAAATATGTATTTTGAAAACGGATATCTTGTGCCGCGGCACGGCGTTTATATCACCACAATCAAAGTGGACGGCAGAACCTACTCCGGTATCAGCAATGTAGGCATCCGCCCGACCTTTGACTGTGAAGACGGCGTAAACTGTGAGTCGTTTCTGTTTGACTTCAGCGGTACGCTGTATCAGAAAAACATTACGGTGTCCTTTCTCCGTTTCATCCGCCAGGAGAAGAAGTTTGAGACCTCCGCCGCCCTGAGAGAGCAGATTCAAATGGACATCAACAGCGCCAAGAAATATTTCGATGGGCATTGGTATTGAACAAATTTCCATTTTTAAGAACTTTATTTTCCAAAATTATTCAAAATAATTCTATCTACGCTGAAAAATTTTTTATATTTTTGCCGTTTTATTCCGAAAGCACGGGCTTTTTGCCATATAAAAGAATTCCTGCGCTTTTTTATCAAAAAGCCCTTGATTTTCAAAGCAAAATGTGGTATACTGTGTTTCGTGATTTCGGGAAGCTGGAATCCGCAATACGGAAGCGTATCGAAGTGGTCATAACGGCCCTGACTCGAAATCAGGTAGCCCGCAAGGGCTCGTGGGTTCGAATCCCACCGCTTCCGCCAAATAATCAGCCGGATTCCGGTTTTCCGGGTTCGGCTGATTCATATCATGTCACCGGAGGTAGAGCGTCGTAACGCTCGGGGATCGTAAGGCGCAAGCCTTGCAGGCCGCATACCGGATTAGGTGTCGAGTGCGCTCGGTTATTACTTAGTAATGACCGGGTATTTTTTATTTTTTTGGAGGTACATATGAACAACACAAAAGTAACCCTTGCACCACTGGAAGCGGAAGATCGTGAGCAGTTCATTCTTGATAATCAGGAGTCTTTCAAGTATGGTGCGGCGGAAGAATTCGGTCTGCGGGACGATCATTTTGAGGAGGACGGCGAAATCATTTCCCGTGCGACGATTGAGCAAAGCATTGATGCGCCTGACAGCGAAGCATACCGGATTCTGTATGAAGGCAGAAAGGTTGGCGGGGTGGTGCTGAAAATCGACAAAGAGACACATCACAATGAGCTTGAGCTTCTTTTCGTTTCGCCGAAGGAACACAGCAAAGGCATCGGCTATGGCGCTTGGCTTGCTGTGGAAGCTCTGCACCCCGAAACCAAGGTCTGGGAGACCTGCACGCCATATTTTGAAAAGCGCAATATCCATTTTTATATCAACAAATGCGGTTTTCACGCCGTTGAGTTTTTCTCCGCCATGCACCCGGATCCGAATCCGCCGGAGAAAGACGAACAATCATTCCCCGGCGAGGGGCCGGATGAAATGTTCCGCTTTGAAAAAGTTATGAAGTGATTATATCAACATATAGAATTTTCGGTTGAAAAATCCGGGGATTTGTGTTATGATAAAAGTAACTCAAAGTTTCAGGGAAAGAGGGACGATTGGATGGAAAGAAAGCATTTCAGCCGCGGCACGATGATCGGCGGGGTTGTGCGGATCATTGTTGCACTGATTACGATGGCGATTGCCGGGTTTGTGGTGGCTTCCGGCATTCGGATGAAAACCGAGGAGACCACATTTGCGGTCATGTTTATGTGTTTTGTGGGCGGAATCATCATGATTGCATCGCTCTGCTTTATCGGCGGTGGAATCAAAATGATCATTGACGGCAAAAAATCCTTTGAGGTCGCCAGAAAAGGGCGCGCCGGAAATGGCAGAATTCTTGATCTTTCGGAAACGCAGGTGACCGAGCGCCACAACGGTTGCGTTTCCCATTACACCATCTACAACCTGAAATTTGAATATACGGACGACTCCGGCAACCTGTGCGAAAGCGAAGAGCAGGTCAGCCAAAGTATTTATGAAAAACTGCGCCGGGTGACGCTCGTTCCCATTCTTGTATACAGAGAGCGGGCGATATTCGATAAAAAAAGATTTGATCGGGAAACTGTCGGTTAAATTTTGGAAAGCCATAGCTTTGCTTTGACGCAAATGACAACCCGACAGATAATATCCTGTAAAAAAGGCGCTTGATTACAAGCGCCTTTTGTTCTCTTATGAAACACCCGCTCCGGGCTGTTGCCCGGAGCGGGTGTTCGGTTTACAGCACCTTGGCAAGGAAGTTTTTGAGCCTCTCTGACTTCGGCTTGGTGAAAATCTCCTCCGGGGTGCCCTGCTCGGCAATAATGCCGTCTGCCATAAACAGCACCCGGTCGGCGACCTCACGCGCAAAGCCCATTTCGTGCGTTACGATCACCATGGTCATCCCATCGTCTGCCAGCTTTTTGATCAGATCCAGCACCTCACCCACCATCTCGGGGTCAAGGGCGGAGGTTGGCTCGTCAAACAGCATCACTTTCGGGTTCATTGCCAGCGCGCGCACAATGGCGATTCTCTGCTTCTGCCCGCCGGAAAGCGTGGAGGGGTACTGATCCGCTTTATCCGAAAGCCCGATACGGGAAAGTAGCTCCAGCGCGCGGGTTTTGGCGTTTTCCACGATCTGCGCTTTGGTGGTTTCTACCGGCAGTTTTTTGGCTTTGGAAAGGAAAAGGTTTTTCCGTTTCGTGCGGCGCAGATTCCGCTTGCCGACATATACCGGCGCCAGCATAATGTTTTCCAGCACCGTTTTATTGTTGAACAGATTAAACTGCTGAAACACCATCCCGATATGTTCCCGATGGGTATTGATGTTCACTTTCATATCCGCCAGGTCAACGCCCTCAAAATAAACCGCGCCCTCGCTGGGGTCCTCCATACAGTTCAGACACCGGAGAAAGGTGGATTTTCCGCTCCCGGAGGGGCCGATAATCGCCACTTTTTCCCCGTTGCGGATCACCTCGTCGATATGATCCAGCACCAGCAAAGAGCCGTAGCGCTTGGTCAGCCCTTTGGTCTCAATCAGAGTATCAGTGTTTGCGTTCATTCTTTGCCAGTTTCCTTTCCATCAGTTTCACAAGGGATGCGATCACCGCCACAATCACGATATACAGCGCCGCCATCACCAGATACGGGATCATATACTCGTAAGAATTGGAGCCCTGCATCTGGAAGTATCTCGTAATATCCACCGCGCCGACATAGCCGACCACGGCAGTCTCTTTGATCAGGGCAATAAACTCATTGCCAAGGGTCGGGAGGATATTTTTGATTGCCTGCGGCACCACGATTTTCAGCATTGCCACCGAAAACGGCATACCGACCGCGCGCGCCGCCTCCAGCTGACCGGGGTCCACCGAGTGGATGCCGCCGCGCATGATCTCGGAGATATACGCCCCGCTGTTCAGCCCGAAAATCAGCACACAGGAACCGACGGACGACATTTTAAGCCCGATCAGGGGCAACAGGATGTAATAGCCCACCAAAAGCTGCACCACGATCGGCGTTCCGCGGAAAAACGCCACATACACGCCGCACACCTTTTGCGCATAGCGCGTGACTTTTTTGTAGGGAGGAATCACCTTGACCACGGCGATCAACGTGCCGATCACAATACCGATTCCAAGACCGAACACCGCAATCAGCGCGGTGTTTTTCATCCCGTTCAACAGCATTTTATAGCCGTTGTTGGTGATGAAATAGTCCTTGAAAATGCCCCACTTTTTGGGGAAATTATTCTGCACCGAAACCTGCACCGCCAGCAGTACCAGCAGTGCCGCCACTGCCAGAATCACCAGCACATCTATCCAGTGTTTCTTCAAAAACTTTGTCATTCTCGATTTTTCCTTTCGGGTTTTTCAAAAAAGGGGCATAACGGGGTGAAAAACGCATGATTTTCGGAGGTATTTAACGCAAGCAAAGCGGGGAGTTCACTCCCCGCTTTTGCAAGTGGCACCAATCAGTTTGCCGCGTTGACGTTCTTGACAATCGCCTTTGCGGGACCCTGGTCGATCACCACGAAATTGATGTTGCCGTTGAAGATTTCCTGCACGGCGAGTGCGCCGCTGGCATAGCCGACCGTGGTGTACTTGAAGCCGGCAAAGCCCATGCCGGAATCACCCTTGCCGTAAAGCTCACCGGTGGTGCCGCTCTGCACGCCGACCTTGGTGGTTTCGGTGTAACCTTTCAGAATCGCTTCCACATCGGCTGCGGTCTTGCAGTTGTCAAAGGTGGTGTTGTTTTCGGCAACAACAATCACCTGAGAAGCATTGTAGTAGGAATCCGAAAAGTCCAGGGTTTCTTTTCTCGTCTCGCTCACGGTAAGACCAGCCGCCGCCACGTCGCACGTGCCGCCTGCAACCGTTACGGTCTTGCCGCTCTCATCCTTGTAGGTACCGCCCGCAGCGGAAACCGCAAGGCAAACTGCGTCAAACGCCATGTTACTGATGTAGAGCTCTTTGCCCAGTTTCTCGGCAAACAGTTTCATAATCTCCATATCGATGCCGTAGTAATTTTCGCCTTTCATATATTCAAAAGGCTCAAACTCGGCGTTGGTCGCCACGATCAGCTGGCTGCCGTCGGTCTTCATCTCTTTGGCGGAGGTCACGGCGCTCGGCGTGCCGTTACCGAAGAACTTGTTGACGATCTCGTCAAACTTGCCGTTGGCTTTGATCTCGGCAAGGAAGCTGTTGAGTGCGGTCAGCATCTCGGTATTGCCCTTTGCCACGGCGAACGCGTAAACCTCATCGGTCAGTGGAATGTCGATCACTTTCAGCGCCTTTTTGTTGGTCTCATCGTTCTTTTTGCAGGAGGACAGTGCGGCAACACAGCCGGCAACCATCAGTACTGCAAGTACCAGTGCTACAATCTTTTTCATTTTATTTTTCCCTTTCGTTTCTTGCGATGTCGTCGCTTTGATGTTGCCATTATATCGCATAAATATTCACTTGTCAAGGGGTTTTTGAAAATTTATTCATTTGGATAGATTCGCCGAGCGGCGGTAGGTCGGTTTTATGCAATTCGTACAACAATTCGTGTAAAAAAGGAAGAAGCCGGCACTTTTCGATGCCGATTTCTTCCTTTTTCGCGTCTGTATTCAAATATCAAGAGTGAATATATTCATTAAATTATGCATTAAATCTTTGCCGCTTCCCGGATTTTCGCCGCGGTTTCCTTAGCGGTACCGTCCGCGCGCACGGTCAGATCGCAGAGCTGTTCGTTGCGGTATTCATCGTCCAGCGAAAGGATGCGGCAGGTCTTGTCCTTAGCGTCAAGGTCGCGGGTGACGATTTCGTGGATGACCGCCGTGCGGCTTCGGTCCAGGAAAACCAGCAGCGCCTGTTCACGATAGCGGTTTTTCAGCGTCAGCGCACCGCAGATGTCAATCGGGATGACTGCCACGTGCCCGCGCGACACAATGCGGTCAATTTCCTCTGCCCCGGTGCCGAAATAGTGCCCGCTGTACACCGTGGTTTCCAGATACCGCCCGGCTTCCGCTTCCTTTAAAAATTCCTTTTTGGTGAGAAACCGATAATCCCCCTCGCTCTCGCCCTCTCGCCTTGGTCTTGTGGTGGAGGTAAGCGGCTTTTCGATATGCGGCTCATGCGTCAGTTCCCGCGCGATGGCGTTTTTGCCACTGCCGGTGGGCGCAACCAGACACAGCACCCCACCGTTTGAAAGGTCAGGCGTAACCTCCGAAAACGCGCGGCAGACCATATCCACCAAATGGAGAAAATCGTCATAGGAGTTGACCGACAGGAGCCCGGACAGGTGGGTATTCCACGGTTTGCGGAACAGCACCGGGTACGCCGCCGGGGAGTGCACGATGTTGTGCGCGCCGTCGTCAAGCAAGATATCCAGATGCACGAGATCCTTTCTGGTTCCCAGCAGAATATTGCCCTCCGGCACCCACGGGAAATCCCGGCACAGCCGCATGGCGCGGGCGCTCATACACTCCGGAGGGACTGCCGAAACAAAAAACACGTCCGCTTTACGGCAAAGCGCCTCCACAAATTCCACCGCGCCCGGCAACACCGGTTGCGCGGCGACAAATTCCGGGTCGCTAAAATAACGCAGGCGCGCGTCGGTCACGCTACCGGTCTGCCCCCAGCCGTCAATATCATAAATGGTAAGGGGCGGGTCGATCTTCTCCTCCCTGCACAGCCGCGCCAAGGCATAGGCGTTACAGTCATACAGGATGTCGTCCACATCCAGTCCCACACGCAAACGGTATTTTTGCATAGTTCCTCATTTCCGCGCCGGTCACGGCGAAATTTCTTTTTTACAGTATACCATAACGCCGGGGCAAATGCAAGCGGCGGCACGTCTTTTTTCTGCCGGCACTGCACTGCGGCGGGAGATGTGTTATGATAATATGATGGAAGCATTCCGTAATATATAAGGTGCCTCGATTCGTAACGGCAATCCGAATTTCGTTATCGGTTGCAAAAACAACGTTAAAAGTGATCCGAGTTTCAATGCCAAAGTGTGGATGTTCAGCCGTTTTCTTTCGATCGCAATCCCCAAAGTCAACGAAAAAGGACAAAATTGTGCGGTGATGCCTTAAAAAAGAGCCAAACTCAACAGCGAGTCTGGCTCTTGGTGTTATTTGAGCATAGAAAAAGCCGAGCGATGAAACGCCCGGCTGATTCTTCTTTTTGCCGTTCAAATCGACTTTTATGCCGAAATATTCGTTAAAAAAGAACAATACGAACTCTAACTTATCGTCAGGGTTCGTATTATTCCTTAATGGCGGAGAGGATGGGATTCGAACCCATGTGGGGTTGCCCCCAAACGGTTTTCAAGGCATAATAACCATGCGGAATTTAAGGGATTTTAGAAGACGATACCGGACGATAAAAGAAGCTGAAACCCCAGTATTTACAAGGGCTTTCGGCTCTTTTTTGTTCGAACCTCAAAAAATCCTTGCGCCATAAGGCATAGCGATTTCTAAAAATATTTCTAAAAAATTTTTAGAAATTCTTTTAGAAATGCACCCCCGTTTGTGTGGTTCCTGTAGCTGAGTTTGATGCGGTCGTTCACTGTCACCGCACTTCACGGCGCAAATATTTCACCGCTGTAATCAAAGAGTACCGCTCCGCCAAAGCCGGATCGATAACTTGAATTTATTATAACACAAAGTAACAGAGATTGCAAAAGATAAGAATCGGCGAATTATTCCGCAAATTCAAAAATATTATTCCGAACCCTATTGAATTTATGCCGAAAATGTGGTATACTTATTCTGATAAATTGTATTATTTTGAGAACTCAATGTAACGAGGTATGAATCATGGCTATGACGACCAAGAAAGCCGCCGAGAAATGGGGCATCTCCGACAGACGCGTCCGTACGCTCTGCGTAAACGGACAGATTGACGGTGCATGGCGCGAGGGCAAACTCTGGTTTGTTCCCGATAACGCCCCAAAACCTGCCGACGGACGTATTCGCGGAAAGGAAACCCTTCTCGCCCAAATTGAAAGAAAGAAAAAAGAACTCGACGGTCGCAGACCGCTTACCGAAGGTGAAGTGGCGCGTTTGAACGAGGACTTCATGATCGAATATACCTACAACTCCAACGCAATCGAGGGCAATACCTTAACTTTGCGTGAAACCGATATGGTTCTGAAGGGCTTGACCATCGATCAAAAACCGCTGAAGGACCACATGGAAGCGGTCGGTCATAAAGATGCGTTCTATTTCATCTGCGACCTTGTCAAGGATCGCACTCCCCTCTCCGAATCGGTTATCAAGCAGATTCATTCCCTCGTTCTTGCGGATAAACCGCTCGACCGAGGCGTGTACCGCAGAGTGCCTGTTCGCATCATGGGCGCAAAGCAGGAACCTGTCCAGCCCTATCTCATTGAGCCAAAAATGAATGACCTTATGCAGCAGTACGCGACCGATGAGCGCAACATCGTGGAAAAACTCGCCGACCTGCATATCGCGTTTGAGGCCATCCATCCCTTCATCGACGGCAACGGCAGAACCGGACGCCTCATCATCAACCTTGAACTGATGAAAGCCGGCTACCCCCCCATCGATATCAAGTTCACCGATAGAATGAGATATTACGACGCCTTCGACCATCGTTCCGAGATGGTAAAACTCTTCGCAGAGTATCTCAATAAGCGATTGGATCAGTATTTGGATGTTTTAACTGACGAAGCAAATGAAAGCGAGAAGTAATAATGGCCATCAAAAAGAATGAATTATACAGCTCCCTGTGGGCAAGTTGCGATAAACTCAGAGGCGGAATGGATGCCTCGCAGTATAAGGATTACATACTGACACTTCTGTTTGTCAAATATGTTACCGATAAGTTCAAGGATGTCAAATATGCAGACATCACCGTCCCTGAAGGCGGAAGTTTTGACGACCTTGTTGCACTCAAGGGGAACAAAAATATTGGCGAAGAAATGGACAAGGTGATTGCAAAACTCGCTGAAGCCGAAAACAATAATCTTCGCGGAGTGATAGATAACGCACATTTCAATGACGAGGCAAAGCTCGGCAAGGGCCAGGAAATGGTGGACAAGCTCACTGGTCTGATTGCCATTTTTCAGCGTCCGGAATTTGATTTCAAGAACAATAAAGCTGGCGGGGATGATATTCTCGGTGACGCATACGAATATTTGATGCGCAACTTTGCTACGGAGAGCGGAAAGAGCAAAGGGCAATTCTATACTCCTGCCGAGGTTTCCCGAATTCTTGCAAAGGTTATCGGGATTGATAAGGTAACCGACCCGGACACATCGGTCTATGACCCTGCCTGCGGATCCGGCTCCCTGCTGATCAGAGCGGCAGATGAGGCTCCCATCGATGTAGCTATTTACGGCCAGGAAAAAGAGATCACCACTGCCGGTCTTGCAAAAATGAACCTTGTTCTGCACAATAAAGCAACGGGAGAAATATACGCCGGAAATACATTCTCCGACCCTCATTATAAAGATGATAAGGATGATTCCGTGCTCCGTCGCTTTGATTTTGCAGTTGCCAACCCGCCCTTTTCGCTGAAAAACTGGACGGACGGAGTCAAGGACTACGGTAGATTTACAGGTTACGGTGCGGAACCGCCCGAAAAGAACGGTGATTTTGCTTGGCTTTTGCATATTCTCAAATCTCTCAAATCCACAGGTAAAGCAGCAGTCATTCTGCCGCACGGTGTTCTGTTCAGAGGAAACGCAGAGGCAACCATTCGTAAAGCCATTATCGACAAGGGATATATCAAAGGCATCATCGGTCTGCCCGCTAACCTCTTTTACGGCACGGGTATTCCTGCGTGCATTATCGTAATTGACAAATCCGATGCCGACGAGCGTCAGGGTATTTTTATGATCGACGCAAGCCACGATTATGTCAAGGACGGCAATAAGAACCGGTTGCGTGAGCGTGATATTTATAAAATCGTCACTACCTTCAACGAGCAGATCAGTACTGACCCGAAGTATGCCCGTTTTGTGCCGAATGAGGAGATCAAGGTCAAGAATGATTACAATCTGAACATTCCTCGCTATATTGACAGCTCCGAACCGGAAGATTTACAGGATATCGACGCGCATCTGCATGGCGGGATTCCGGCAGCAGATGTGGATTCCATGGAAAAGTATTGGACGCTTTTCCCGAACCTGAAAAATAAACTGTTTTCCCCTTTGCGTGACGGTTACTATAAGCTGAATATCAAAAAGGACGATGTCCGCAGCACGATATATTCCGACGAGGAATTTAACGCATACGCTGATCGTATTGATATGGCATTCGACGCCTGGAAAAACGAGGTGGACGACGGCCTGCGTAATATCAACGAATCGGTAAATATCAAAAAATACATCACCAAGCTTGCGGAAGCGCTCATTGCACAGTATGCCGACATGGAACTTGTGGACAAGTATGATGTTTATCTGGTTCTCCTTTCCTATTGGCAGGAGACGATGGCTGACGATATCTTCATACTTATTCAGGACGGATATGAGGCGGCAAGAGAAACCGAACTCATTATAGAGGTAACAGAGGACAAAAAGACAAAGAAGGAAAAGCAAAAGATCAAGGGTTGGGAAGGCAAACTGATTCCCAAGTCGTTAGTCGAAACCGCATTCTTTGCCAAAGAGCGTGCGAAGATCGACGAAGCGCAGGCAATTGTTGACGAAACGCAGAGCCGACTTGACGAGATGACCGAAGAACACACCGCGGAGGACGGCGTTCTTTCCGACTGCCTGAACGACAAGGATGCGGTAGATATGAAAGCGGTATCTGCCAAGCTCAACGAATTGAAAAAGAACGCTCCTGACAGCGAGGACTACCGTGTTCTGCTGGAATACACCGAGCTTTGCGAGAAGGTGAAGAAATACAGCAAGATCGTTAAGGAGTTGAACACCGCGCTTGACGAAGCCTGCAAAGCGAAGTATGCCGAACTGACGATGGACGAAATCAAGGAACTGCTTGTCAACCGCAAGTGGTATTACACCATTTTTGCAGGTATCAAAGCCCTGTATATCACCACCTCCCATGAGATCGCCGGACGCATTACCGAACTTGCCGAGCGTTACGAAAACACCCTGCCCGAGCTTGAATCGGAACTTGAGACATACGAAGCCAAAGTAAAGGCGCATCTCGAAAGGATGGGATTTGTATGGAATTAAATGATAGGATCCGGAATAGGCATTGTGGCTGTGATCTTGATTCTCATTTCTGGAAAACGAGTAACGAGTACACGGCACTTGCGTGCTTAAAATATTGCTTCGAAGAAAAATACAGACACTTAAGAAAAGCGGAAGCACCGGACTTGCAAGATGCTGAAAATTCGGTTGCTATTGAGGTAACGGATTCTGTTACGCCTAATGATGCACAAACCATTGGCGAGTTCACAAAACTGTCGCAGGTAAACTCGGAAAAACAGAAAGAAAAATGTCGCGAAAAAATCAGTCGGAACGGAGCCAGACTTCTTGGCGACGGGATGATGGCTTGGCCATCTCGTGGTCCGGAGACGGAAAAACGTGAAATTATAAATGCCTTTGTTCAGAAACTGTCCAAAATTTCCAAGTATCGAAAAATGGGGTTTGCAAATATAGGGCTGTTGATTTATCATGAAAAGCCTGCTTTTTCCGAAACCATAGATAATTTCCCCGAATGGCTGATAGATGCTCAGAAAGATTGTGCAGACAAATATGATTTTGTTTACATATTGCATGTCGAAGGACTTCTATTTTATGATTTTGCAAATAGAGAAAAGAGCGAGATAATAATACCGCATGAGGATAAATATGCTCTCGGAAATCTCGGAAGAATGGCTGCAGAAGGTGAGGTGAAAGATGATGATCCCATATGGCTATAAACAGACCGAGGTTGGTGTGATTCCTGAGGATTGGGAGTGCGTAAAGATCAAAGATGTTGCAACAATATCAATGTGTAAACGGATATTCGCTAATCAAACAAGCACAATCGGTGATGTCCCTTTTTATAAAATCGGTACATTTGGTAAAGAAGCGGATGCTTGTATTTCAAGCAAATTGTATGTAGAGTATAGGAATAAATATTCATTTCCACAAAAAGGGGATATTTTGATTTCTGCTGCTGGTACTTTAGGAAGAACAGTGGTTTACGACGGAGAGAAAGCCTATTTTCAAGATTCAAACATTGTATGGCTTGATATAAACAAGACTAGACTGTGCAATGAATATTTGAATCAATATTATAAGGTGATAAAATGGGCTTCTTCGGAAGGTAGTACGATTGCAAGATTGTATAACGGAATTATTTACGCAACCTATATTTCTCTCCCGCCTCTTCCAGAGCAGCAACGCATTGCTGAAGCACTTTCGGATGTGGACGGCATGATTTCTTCGCTTGAAAAACTGATTGCAAAGTATAAGTCCATCAAAACAGCTTGCCTGCAACAGATGTTTCCGCAAAACGGAGAAACAGTCCCGCGTATACGTTTGCCCGGATTTACGGGCGCTTGGGAACAGCGTAAGTTGAATGAAGTTGTTAATGTGTATGATGGTGTTCATCAAACTCCTGACTATAAAGATAGCGGAGTAATGTTCCTTTCTGTCGAGAATATCAGTACCCTTAAATCAGAGAAATATATTTCTGAAGAAGCGTTTCAGAGGGATTATAAAGTATATCCGCAAAAGGGTGATATTTTAATGACGAGGATTGGTGATGTTGGGACTCCAAATGTGGTTGAAACCACGGAAAAAGTGGCTTTTTATGTGAGTTTAGCACTCCTTAAACCGACAAAAATAAATAGTTATTTTTTGTGCAATTCTATCCAATCTCCTCTATTTCAGAAAGGCTTGAAAGATAGAACTTTAGTGACTGCTATTCCACAAAAAATCAATAAAGACGAAATAGGAAAAGTTAATATTCTTTTACCTACTTCATCACAAGAACAGCAGCTTATTGGCGATTATTTCCGCAACCTTGACAACCTTATCACCCTTCATCAGCGTAAGTTGGAAAAAATACAGAAAATCAAACAAGGTATGATGCAACACCTGTTGACCGGAAAAATTAGACTTGTGTAAAGGAGAATTATTATGTCGTTGGAAATTCAACTTGAAATTCAAAAAATTAAAAATATAAACAACTTTAAATACGCATTTTCATTTGATAAAGGAATATATGCGTTGGTGGGCGAAAATGCAGTCGGCAAAAGCACGGTTATGTCTGCAATTGCTTCGGTGGTGTATGGGCAAAACTTAAAAAAATTAGGAGATTCTGAATTGTGTTCAGAATCAAAAGTTAAGATTACTTGCATGAGCAAAGAAAATAATTGGTCTTTTGATGAAATTGCTAAAAGACTAAATCCAGATTTTCTTGGTATTTCTTTCTATGGAATATACGAGGGTAGTGTTTTTAATGGTACAAGATTTGAGGATATGAAAAATCTTGACGATCTAATTAGCGATCCCTCTTTCATCGATCAATTGGTGCCAGCAACAGATGATTTAAAAGCCGCTTTAAGTCAAATTTTACATGGAGAAAAAGGTCATTACCAAGAACTGTATAAATTAAAAACTATGGATATTGCAAGAAGGTATGGCCTTGGAAATATACCCTATTTCTTAAAATTGCCCAGTGGTAAATATATAAGTAAATATAAAATGAGTTCTGGTGAATGCATGTTGATTTCATTACTAAATTTTATAAATTCGACTGCGTTAAACCCAAGACAGATCAAACACAAACATAAAGTAACAAGCGACCGTTTGTTTGTTTTCATTGACGAAGTGGAATTGGCGTTGCATCCGAGTTCTATTGACCGTTTGTTGGAGTATATGTTAAATATGATACAACAAAAGGAACTAACTGTTTTGTTTTCTTCTCATTCGTCAGAACTAATCCGAAAGATAAATCCTCGTAATATTTTTTATATGAAGAATGAGGCAGGAACAGCAAAAATAATTTCTCCATGTTATCCTCAATATGCCATTAGGAGCTTGTATAATCATGATGGATATGACTGTACTATACTTGTCGAAGATAAAGTCGCCGAGCTGATAGTTAGAAAACTTATTGCAGATTATAGAACAAATAATAATCTCTTAATTAACGTTTTGCCCGTTGGCAGTTGGAGCAATACATTAGAACTTCAAAAAAATTTTTGTGAGCAAAATATTCTTGGTCGAGATAAATTTACATTTTCAATTATTGATGGAGATGTAAAAGATGAGGTAAACAAAAATACAAGTTACAAACCTTTGAAAAAACTATTTTTGCCAATTAAAAGTCTTGAAAAGTATCTATATGAAAAGATACTTATAGAAAATAATGAGAATTTTATAAGATATTTTGGTAATCGATATTTTACATTAACATCATTTGATGAAGTTGTCAAAGAATGTAGGGGCAATACATATGTAATGGAAGATAAAAGCGGTAAAGCTCTATATGAAGTAATTATTAAAAAACTTTCTGCAGAGAGAGTCGATGAGGAAACTTTAGTTAGAGATTTTAGTGAATATCTTTTTGAAAAGGAAAAGTTTGCGTCTCTACAGAGTAATATAGAAAAATTTATTAATGAGAATTTTACGAACAGATAATTTGGAGGTAAAATAATGCCCCACATTGACCAAGTAGAAAAAGCAACACAAAATCGTGTTATCAAGTTTTTTGTAAACAATCTCCATTATACATATTTTGGCGACCTGCATGACAGCGAAAACAGCAATATCATGCAGGAGCGTCTCTATGCCTATTTGACGGGAAAGGGCGGTTATTCGGACAAGCTGGCTCTTCGTTCCATTGACGAACTTGTCCGCACGGCAGGCAACCTCCAGCGCGGATTGTACGATGCCAACAAACAGGTGTACTGTCTGCTTAAATACGGGGCAAAGATTTCCGAAGAAGCCGGTGAAGCTCCGAAAACGGTCTTTTTTATCAATTTTGAGAATCCTGCAGAAAATGATTTTGCCATTGCCGAAGAGGTCACAGTCGTCGGCAACAATACAAAGCGCCCCGATCTTGTCGTGTATGTAAACGGAATTGCGCTCGCCGTAATAGAACTCAAACGCAGCAGCGTTTCGGTCTCCGAGGGAATCAGGCAGAACCTAACCAACCAAACAGCGCATTTTATCGAAAATTTCTTTACCACGGTACAATTCTGCATGGCGGGAAACGACAGCGAGGGCTTGCGCTACGGAACACTTCTCACTCCCGAAAAGCATTATTATGAATGGCAGGATGACGGTTTTGGCGAATTCCCGGAAGAAAGGAATGAAACCGATGTGCTGATTGAAGAAAAAAGCAAGGCGATTGAACATCCTTTGGACAAGCAGCTTTATGCTATGTTCTACAAAAAGCGTTTTCTTGACCTGATCCACAACTTTATCATTTTTGATAAGGGTATTAAAAAGGTTTGCCGCTACAATCAGTATTATGCCATCAAGCGTGCGCAGTACCGTTTAACCGAAGAAAAACGCGGCGGCATCATCTGGCACACACAAGGCAGTGGAAAGACTCTTACTATGATATGGCTGTCCAAGTGGCTTCTTTCAAACAACCCGAATGCCCGTGTTTTGATTGTAACCGACCGTGAGGAACTCGACGATCAGATTGAGAAAGCATACAAGGGCGTTGATGAAACCATTGTGCGCACCAAAAGCGGCGATGATCTTGTGAAGCGTTTGAATGCCTTTGATGACCGTTTGATCTGCTCTTTGATTCATAAATTCGGCAAAAAGGGCGGCGATGTGACCGAGAAGGATATTGACAAATATATTGAGGAAATCAAGACAGCATTGCCCGAAAACTATTGTGCCAAGGGAGACTTCATCGTATTTGTGGACGAATGCCACCGCACGCAGTCGGGCAAACTCCATGCCGCCATGAAAACGATTATTCCAAACGGTATTTTTGTCGGTTTCACAGGTACACCCCTGCTTAAAAAAGACAAAAAGACAAGTCTTGAAACCTTTGGCGGGTATATTCACACCTATAAATTTGATGAGGCGGTACGCGACGGCGTTGTGCTCGATCTTCGCTATGAATACCGTGATATTCCGCAGGAGATCAAGTCCCAGGACAAGATAGACACATGGTTTGAGGTCAAGACAAGAGGTCTAACCCCTCGCGCACAGGCAAGGCTGAAATCCATGTGGGCAACGATGCAGAAGGTATTTTCCTCACGCTCTCGCCTGGAAAAAATTGCGCTTGACATTCAATTTGACTTTGAAACAAAACCTCGCCTGATGGATGGCAACGGAAATGCAATGCTTGTTGCCGGCTCGGTTTACTCCGCTTGCAAATACTATGAGATTTTTCAGCAGATCGGCTTCAAAAAGTGTGCAATTATCAGTTCATATGAACCGCAGGCAGGTGACCTGCGCACGGATACGGTAAGCGATGATGAAGAAACCGAAACATTTGAAAAGTACGATATTTATAAGAAGATGCTCGGCGGTCAGAGCGTAGAAGATTTCGAGAAAGAAGCAAAGAGAAAGTTTGTCGAAGAACCGGCAAATATGAAATTGCTCATCGTAGTTGACAAACTTCTTACTGGTTTTGACGCGCCTCCCTGCACGTATCTCTACATTGACAAAGCGATGCACGACCACGGTTTGTTCCAGGCGATATGCCGCGTTAACCGCCTTGATGGCGAAAGCAAGGATTTTGGTTACATTGTAGACTATAAGCAACTTTTCGGAGATCTTGCCGATGCTATAAATACCTATACATCTGGTGCATTTGAGGATTATGATGCTGAAGATGTTGAGGGACTCCTGAAAGACCGTACCGAAGAATCCAAGAAATATTTTCTTGAAACGATTGACGCTTTGGACGAACTATGTGAAGGCGTTGCTGTTCCAAAGACAGAACTGGATTATATTCACTATTTTTGTGGTGAAAACGGCGTTGATCCCGACAATGATGAGGCTTTTGCCCGCAGCCGCGAAAAACTGTACAAGCTCGTCTCCCGTCTGATTCGTGCATATGCCGAATTCAAGCCAAGAATGGATGATGCAGGATTCTCCGCAACAGAGCAATCCGGATTTGAGAAGCGTGTCAACACATATATCAAACTTCGAGAGGTAATCGGTCGGGCAAGTGGTGACTTCTTGGATTTCAAGCAGTTTGAACCGGGTATGCGCTATCTGATCGATAACTACATTGTTGCCGACGATGCGGAAAAGATTGCTATCTTTGATGATTTCACGCTTCTTGACTTCATTTTGGCACAAGAAGATAAGCTGAATCAGGACGGCGAAAGTAAGGAACAAGAAAGTGCTGCGGAAGCAATTGAGAACAATATTCGTAAAAAGGTTGTTCAGAAGATAGTAATTAACCCTGCGTATTACAGTAAGATGTCCGAAGTCCTTGAACAGTTGATTCTTGATCGAAAGCGTGGTGTGATTGCATACAAACAATTGCTTGAGCGTTATCTGGAACTTGCCAAGAATGTAAGCACTCCCGAAGAAAACGCACGCTATCCTGAGTCTATTCGCAAGAGCGGGGCGATGAGAGCGTTTTATGACAACTGCGGAGAGGATGAGCAATTGGCAATACAGTTGCACAAAGCTGTTTTGTCCTCTAAAATGGACGGATTCAGGAATAATCCCACAAAAGAAAACAGAATCAAGCGTGCATTGTATCAAGTTTTAAAAAACGATGAAACGGTTGAACGCATATATAAAATTGTCGTGGAACAAGAGGAATATTGATGCAAATTGAGATTTCTGGAATTACAATAGACATACAAAAAAAGAATATCAAAAATATGCATCTTGCTGTTTTACCTCCCGACGGGAAGGTGCGCGTTTCAGCTCCGATGCATTTGTCGGATGAAAGCATCGCTATGTTCGTTCGGACCAAGCTTGTCTGGATAAAAAAACAACAGGAAAAGTTTGCACTTCAACCCCGGCAATCCGAACGTGAGTTTATTTCCGGCGAAACACTATATGTTTTTGGTAAACAGTATTTTCTGCGAGTGATGTACAGTTATAAGGGAAACTCTCTTGTACTCAACGGCAATGAAGCCGTCCTAACGGTACGAAAGGAAAGCACGGCAAGGCAGCGTGAAGCGTTTGTTAATGAATGGTACCGTGATTTGCTGAAAGAAAAGATAAGCATCTATTTACCAAAATGGGAACAGATAACCGGGTTGTATTGTGATTCCTGGCAGACGAAATACATGACTACCCGTTGGGGAACCTGCAATACAAACACCCGCAAAATATGGTTCAATCTGCAACTTGCAAAAAAGCCGATAGAATGTCTGGAATATGTTATTCTCCACGAATTGGCACATTTGAAAGTGAAAAACCACGGAAAGGATTTCATTGCAATTTTAGATATGTATATGCCATACTGGAGAGAAACTAAGAAATTGCTGAATGATTTTAAACTTGATTATATGGAATCAAAAGAGTTAGAAGAATAAACAAAGTATTAAGCAGAAAATCCACAAGATAGGAGGACGCCATGGCAAAAAAGAAAGTTAAAAAAAGAGATTTTTCAAAGGCAAAGGAAAAGGCAATAAAGGCGTTGAAAATCTCCGCGAAAGCATTGATTGCGATTATAGGAATTACTATAACTGTTGCATTTTTAGTTGTTCCATTTTTACATAATAAAATAGATGCTGTAGTTGCGAAATGCATATGGTATCCTGCGAGCATAGTGTTTGCTGCATCTGCAATTGTAAATATGGTTAAGCAACCGAAGCAATCTGTAAAACATCCGATGTCCGATTTTATAGGAAATCTCGGTATTGTTCCAATTATTGTAATTCTCGGTAGTGCTTTTGTTATAAATTATTATACTACCGCTTATACTTGGTGGTGGGCTATATTCATTTTAGTTGCTCTTTTTCTGCCATCCATCACATTTGGGTTGCGCAACTTTTTGAAAAAGGAGAATGAGTATACCGACGATCAATTAAAAATATCTTTGAAGATTAGTTGGAAATACGTTGGCTTCTATTGGCTGATGGATCTGTTCTATATGGCAATTTTTAATTATTGGATCGCTGATGTACAGTCACAAACGATTTGGCTTACGTTGCAGTTTGTTTTTGGCGGATTGGCGATGGTATACATCTTTTACAATCTCGCAAGAGCATTTCTCTCCAACGCTCAAAAACGGTGGTGGGGGCTGTTACAAGATTTCATGTGGGGTATTGCAATCACCATCTACTTGATATTCCTTATCCCCAATGACGCTCTTCAAACCATCGTACTGTCAATCACAGCAGCAGTATATGGCGGATTGTTAACACTGGTAGGTGTTGCTTGGACGATTAAGGATACTAATGAGAAACGAAAAGAAGATTTGTTACGTATTGAAAATGAGCGAAAAGAAGAAGAAAGAAAAAAACATATTCCGTATATAAGGGTTTCCTTTGATGTGGACAATCTTCCGCCCGTTGTAGTAAATGCTAACATTACTAAAGGATTAGATTTCGAAAAGAAGGAAGATCTTACTCTTCTAAAAAACAAAATGTTTTATTCTGTGAACATTAAAAACTTTGATATAAAAAACATTTCTTCGCAAAACATTATTATTAAAGGAATTATTGTTCACGGGAAATTTTATGAATTCTCCTCAGAAGAAATTCTCGAACCAAATGTGTGCTGTAAAATACAAACCACAAATAATTGGTGGATACCTGTTGCTCATCCAACGAACAAGCTTACATTAATTGTTAGCGATGTAATTGGTAATCTGTATGAAATTGAATGCCATATATCATATGATATTGAAACATCGCGTCATCAAATAGCAACCGTTGGAGATGAAGAATATACAGGGTTTGAATGCTCCTACATAGTAACATCCGTAGGATTACCTATATTCATTCCGCAATAATACAAATACTTAGATGGAAATTTGGCAATGACAAAACAACAATTCCTTGAATACTGCCTCACTACATACAACACATCTCCGGACTATCCGTTTGATGAGGATTTTGAAACGGCGGTGCTCCGGCACGCGGATAATCGCAAGTGGTATGCACTCGTGATGCGGGTATCACGTCGCAAGTTCGGTTTTGACAGCAACGAGGTCATCGACGTTGTCAATCTGAAGCTGCCGGTGGAGATGTTCGGCTCCTTTGGCGCGGCGGACGGTGTCTATCCCGCCTATCACATGAACAAGCTCCATTGGATCTCGGTGCTTCTGCCCGACGCGCCCGAGGATGTAGTGCGGTTCCTTGTGAACGTGAGCTTTGAGGCAACGAAGGACAAGAGAAAACGTCAAAAGAACATTTGAACAGTAAAGGGATGGATCGCGCCATCCCTTTTTGTAATATTTTATGCTTCTAAACTATCCTTATCAAGCAAAAATTCCTTTACGCCAATCATAACATATCCTTTTTCATCACGGCGGGGTTTCATACTCTTTTCAACAACGACGATCTTTTTGAAAGAATCCATGGTCTTATCAAAAGATGCGGTTTCTTGTTCGTACTTGGTCTGATCGGGAATCGCATACGCGGACTGAATATAGTATTTTTTGCTGCCGAGAGTAGCAATGAAGTCAATCTCGAGTTGGGTGCGGGTTTCTTTTCCGTCTGCGTCTCTTTCGCGTGATTCTACCATACCCACATCCACTTGGTAGCCTCTGTAACGAAGCTCATTATAAATAATATTCTCCATAATGTGAGTGCCTTCAATCTGGCGGAAATTCAAACGAGCGTTGCGAAGACCGATATCCTCAAAGTAAATTTTATAAGGAGTGCCTATATATTTTCTGCCTTTGACATTATATCGCTTCACACGGGTGAGCATAAAGGCATCTTCCATATGGGAGATATAACGGTCTACGGTAGCATCGCAGATTCTGTTGCCGCCGTGAACACTATTCATAGTGTTCGCAATGTTTCGAGGATTGGTAAGAGCCGAGATATCGGATGCAACAACATCAAGAACTTCTCCAATGGTTACTTCATCCTGCAATCCGTAACGATTTTTTATGTCGCGCAAGTAAAGATTTTGCATCTGAGAAATAAGGTAATTGGACTTCTGTTCTTCGGTTGCCATAAGTGCTACAGCCGGTAAGCCGCCATAGATAGAATAATCGTCAAAGGCCTCGCTTTTATCGCCGCCTTTGAACGCATAATACTCCGAGAAGGATAGAGGGAGTACGTGAACCTCATCACCTCTGCCTTCAAATTCGGTCAGAATATCCTTTGATAAGAATTTGGAATTGCTTCCGGTTACATATACGTCAAGATTGCTTTTGCGAAGAAATCCGTTCATAACCGATTCAAACGCTCCGAGCTTTTGTACCTCGTCAAGCAGAATATAGTGCATCTCTTTGTCTGCAATCTGTGGTTGCAACCAATTCAAAAATTTAGAGGGATCGACTTTTCTGTCCTCACGTTCATTATCGAGAACGATAGGATCTTCTCCGATTTTCAATAAATCGTCAGCCGAGTCGAACGCAAATTTAATAATATGATCCTCTGCTATGTTTTCTGCAATTAAGTGATTATAAAACAAAGTGTTGAGCAAATATGATTTTCCGCTTCTGCGAATACCGGTAATAACCTTTATGAAGCCGTTGTATTTTCTGACAATCAGTCTATTTAGATAAACGTCTCTTTTAATCTCCATAATAACCCCCATCTAATATTTTTGCCGCAATCGTCACTTTTATTAGATACATTATACACCGTGTTTTTGAAAATTGCAATAGGTTCATCTAATATTTTTGCCTCAAACGGCGATTTTATTAGATCAACTGAAGTAACGAGATAAATAACGATTATAGGGTGGGGTTTTTCCCCCACCCTACTTTTTAAACGAATCTAACATCTCTATGCGATCTGGATCAAATCATCCCAGACCACTTTTTTGTGTTTGGGTTGTGGTCCCAAGGTTCACGACCACATTAAAAGTCGAAGCATTATGGGCGCTTAAAAAAATTTTGCGAAAAATATGGAACATTTTGTTCCAGCCCTATTGACAAGAGGAAAATCCTGTGTTATAATGTCGAATGGAACAATTTGTTCCAAGGAGAAACGATGAGTAGAACTACCGATTCGAAAAAGCAGATCATCCTGGATTACATCAACGAATACTACGGAAGCTACGGTGAAACGCCCACGGTGCGTGACATCGCGGCAGGAACAGGCATTGCCGTTACGAGCGTTCACCGTTATCTTTCTGCTATGAAAGAGGACGGCGAACTGGAATACAACGGTCGCCGTTCCGTCAGCACCCGCCGCATGGAGATGGAGCAGGTCGCTCACGCCATGCCAGTGCTTGGCTACGTAGCCTGCGGAGAAGGTCAGGAAGAAACCGAGCAGGTCATCGAATACATTCGTATGCCCGAATCCTTGGTTGGCAAGGGCGAATTCTTTGCGCTGATCGCAAAGGGCGAGTCGATGATCGACGCAGGGATTCATCCCGGCGATTACGTGATGATCCGCAAGCAGAACACCGCAGATATCGGTGACATTGTCGTTGCACTTGATGGGGGACTCAACAACCTGAAAGTCCTCGGCTTCAACAATGCCAAGGGCAGATATTTCCTTCGCTCCTGCAACGAGGACAAAAAACGTTACGGTGACATCTATCCCGAAGAACTTCAGATTCAGGGCGTTGCCGTTTGCGTTGCACACAGGCTCAAAAAGATACTGTAACCTCACCTTTCACATAACAGCATCTTTGCCGATTCACAATTGAATATTTCTTTATCTATCGCGTAAAAAACACGATCCATCCTCCCGACCTCTTAACCGGGAATCAAGGGTAGGTATCTGTTGCGTTAGAGTGTACATAGGAAAACCATAAGTTTTGGCTTATGTTTTTTCGTTATGCTCTGCAACAGATACCTGCCCTTTTTTGCGTTTGTTTCCAAGGCGCAAAAGGAAGGCAGAAGAAAAGCAGAGCCACATATCGGGAAACGAGGTGCGCAACTCCTTTCCCCAATCAAATATTTCTTCAACGAAAGGAGATTACGAATGCAAAGTAATCCACACAAGCTCACCGTAATAGACGGTGAAACACTCATGGACAAAAGACTTCCGCCTACGAAGTTTTGCGTTGACACGCTACTGCCTCAAGGGCTCTGCATCCTTGGCGGTTCACCCAAGGTAGGCAAATCGTGGCTGGTGCTTGACCTCTGCGTCCACGTCGCCCAAGGAACGCCCTTGTGGGGGCTTGACGTGACGAGGGGAGATGTGCTCTACCCCTGCCTGGAAGACAGTGAGAGGCGGATCCAGGAGCGCCTGAACACCATCACGGACAACGTTCCCGACGGGATGTATTTCGCTACCGGATGCACTTCCATCGAAAGCGGTGTCTGCAACTGGCTTCGGGATTTCAAGCGTCAGCACCCGGAGGTGTCCCTCATAGCCATCGACACCTTCCAGCTCATCCGCACGCCCACGCCCGAGGTTTCCTACGGTGGTGACTATGCCGAGCTTCGTGTCCTCAAGGAGCTTGCCGACGAGCTTGGAATCTGCCTTCTGCTCGTCCACCATCTGCGGAAGATGAATGACCGCGATCCCGTCAATAAACTCTCGGGCAGTACAGGTATCTCGGGTGCGGTGGATGCTATATTCGTCCTGGACAAGAACGAGAGGATCGAACGGTTCGCTACCCTCTATGCTTCGGGTAGGGATATACGCGACCGAAAGATACAGCTGGAGCTCGATAAAGATGCCTGCGTCTGGACACTCATTGCCGACAGCCTGACCATGCCCGAAACCATGCTTCCCGATGAAATGGCATATGTGTTTGGCTTCGTTTGGAGATCAAAAAACCATGAATTCGTCGGAACGAACACCGAACTGGCTCATCACGTTTCCATCGCGTTAGGGAAAGAGGTCAATCCCAAGGGGCTCAAGCAAATGATGAACCGCTACCGTTATCAGCTGGAAGACCTCGGTGTTTTCTTCGAGAGCAAGCGGAGCAACGGACAGAAATTCGTTGTGGTCAAATACCGTTCTCCCTCTGACGGTGACTCAAGTGCCTCAAGTGACTCTGTTTCTTCTGCTCTCACAGATTCCGTCCCTTTCGTCCCTTGCGTTCCTGCGGGGGATGTCGGATGAAGCGTTTATCGCCAGTTTCGCCTTTGTATTACGACCGCCGAAACGGCGGCCGCAAAGGCGTCGGGCTATGCCCATACCTCTACGCCGTAGGCGTAACTTCTTTTGCCTGCAAAAGAAATATAACGACGGTGTTTGCACCGTCATATCACGTTGCCGCAAGGCAACATTTCACATTCCGCTTGCGGAATATTTCACCCTTACAGAAAGGATTTCACTCTATGAATGATAAAGAAAATAAAAGCGTGATCATTTCTTTTCGTGTGACTGCTGAAGAAAAGAAGTGGATTGAGGATCGTTCCTACGGTCGTTATCGCCTCATCAGCGACTTCGTACGGGACTGTGTTTTCAAAAAAGAAATGATTATCATCACAGGTGCTGACGATGTAGCCGCAGAGCTTCGCCGCATCGGAAACAACATCAATCAGCTCACGCGAGCCGTCAACGCGGGATTCGTCTCCCAGATCAATCTGACAGAGACGAGAAAGGAGCTTGAAAAAATATGGCAATCGTTAAATTCGTTGCTTCGGGTTGCCCAATGAATAACATTTTTCCCTACGTGATGAACCGGGAAAAGACCGATGAGAATCTGATTTCGGGCATCAACTGCTCCCCCGATACGGTGCTTCAGGAGTTCACTTTTGTGAAAAAGCAATTCAAGAAAGAGGACGGCAGGACCTACGTTCACATCGTACAAGCCTTCAGTCCCGACGATGATCTCACCCCCGAGGTCGCTCACGAGATCGGTCTGCGCTTCGCCGAATACTTCGGAGGCTATCAAGCGTTGGTTGCCACGCACCGAAACACCGACCACATCCACAATCACATCATTCTCAACTCGGTGAACATGGAAACGGGAAAGAAATTTCATCAGAGTGCCGCCGAGCTGCGGCAGGTCAAGGAGTATTCCAACAAGCTCTGCCGGGAGTACGGTCTCTCGGAAACCGAAACCAAATCTTCCTTCGGGGCTATGCCGAAGTGGAAATCACAGCTACGAAACAAAGCATATTCTGTGGCAAACCGCACGCGATCCAAGGAAGATTTCATCTTTGAAATGGAGATGCACGGCTACAAGGTGGACTGGCAGGAGGGACATAAGTATATCACCTTCACCACGCCGGACGGTCACAAATGCCGTGACAATAAGCTCTTTGCCGAGCAGCTTCTCCGAAAAAATCTGGAGATCTACTATCTCCTCGGCGGTTGTGAATCGGGGCTGGCGGATCAGTACAAGTCGTATGTAAACGATCTTCGCCCGGAACACAGCTACACCGTGGGCGAAGGACTCTTCCATCTTCTGAAAAATCTGCTCGAAACGATGCCATACGAGGGGCGCTTCACACCGCCGGTTGAAGACCATCAGCTCGACAAAATGACCGTGATGATGCTGGAAATGATGGGCATCAAGGTCGAACCCAAGGCGCTTTTACAGTACAGCGCAAACCAAGAACGTGAAAACGAATACGGCCTTTATATGTAACGAAAGGAGATTCAATGCTCAATAACAATATCTTTTGCAATTACCCCGACGCGATGACACTCGCCCAGCTTGCCGAGTGTCTGAACATCAGCACCAAGCTCGCCTCACGGCTCGTGCATGAGAAAAAGGTATTTGCCAAAAAAGTCGGACGGGAATACCGCATCTCGAAAAGCTCCGTGATGGAATTTGTCCGCGGAAAGAAAAAACACACGAAAAAAAGTTGTGTTGTAAATGTAACTTCGAACCCACAGGACTGGATAATTGAAGATAAATGTGGTATCTTGTGTGCTGCCGCAAAGCGAAAGGAGGTATGCTGATATGGCAAATAAACTGAGTAAAGACATCTCGGGAAGCGTTCAGGAAAAGAGAGGTATGCTGTATCTGGTGGTCAGCTACAAGGATACCGTAACACAGAAAAACAAAACCAAATGGCTGGGGCTTGGACTGCCTGCCGGCTCCACGAAATCGCTCATCAACAAGGCTGTCAGAGAGGCGAAGAACAAGTTTGAAAGCGAGTACAAGCGCTTCCTTGACGGCTACGACGATCCGACCAAATATCCTCTTCTGCAATTCTTAAACGACTGGCTCGACCGTGTACACATCCACAAGATCCAAGAGTCCACATACTACGGCTACAAAAGAAGAGTGAGCGGAAAGATGGCGAAATACTTTGACGAAAAGATCACGCTTGCCGACTGCAAGCCCCGCCTCATTCACGGCTTCTACGATTACCTGCGCGAGGACGGCGACAGTGAGCAGACGATTTTGCATTATCACAATCTGCTGCACACCGCCTTCGAATACGCCATCCGCCAGGAGATCCTCGAATACAATCCCATGGATAGAGTGGAGCGTCCGCAACCGAAGAAGTTCGTCGGCGACTTCTACTCGGTGGACGAGGTCAAGACTCTTCTCGAACACGCCAAAGAGGACGTTATCTATATCCCCATCGTCCTTGCCGTCTATTGCGGACTGCGAAGAAGCGAGGCACTTGGGCTGTCTTGGAGCAACATCGACTTCGAGAATGATAAGATCTTCATCGGGCAGAAGGTGCTGGAGGTCATCCGCAACGGTAAAATGGAACAGGTGATCAGCGACGAGATGAAGACCGAAAGCTCACGAAGAAGCTTCAAAATGATCCCCGAGGTCAAGGAGATCCTGCTCGCCCACAAAGCACAACAAGAGCTCTATCGCCGGCAATTCCGCCGCACCTACAGCAAAAAATATCTTGATATGGTCTGTGTCAACCCCTTGGGTGAGCTGATCAAGCCGAGTTATATCACCTCTCTCTTCCCGATCAACAAAAGCACATCGATGCCGTCCGCAGCAGCGGCAAGTATATCATCTCCAAAGCCGCTATCGTTGACTTCCTCGTCAGTGACATCGCCTTCGGGATCGTCAACAAATCCGCGTGGCATATAAATACGATCCTTATGTTCTCAAATAAGGAATAAGAAAAGGCACAGCCCTGCCATGAAGGTGGGGCTGTGTCTTTTATTGTTTAGAATAATGATTACGAATGTCAGTTTTTCATTTCAAAATTCTCGGTACTCCGTTTTTCGTATTGTTCGCAAAGTAAAATGTAATCTGCCTCAATTTTATCTAAAACATTGATGCCGAAAACATCTCTTTCCTCTGCATAATCTTCACAAAACATCTCATATACAGATGGAATAACGCTACTTAACATTAAAGATATCTCGAAATAATGAAGCAATGGATATCGTGATTCAACAACACCGCCATGCACGTATACATGACACATTTTATAAAGACGTTCCATCATCTCAAATGCAGCGAGGGTTTCATTTTCACAGTTTGCTTTAAGATAATTTAAAACGCCCATGAAAGTATATGGCTTTTGCTTTACAATATCGTGATAGTTCGGAATTTTATCAACAAAACCATAATGCATATATTCAACCTTGTTGCGCTCATTTTTATTTTCGCGGTTTGCGAACAGTTTATTAAATTCATCGGGAAATACTTGGTCGCAGCACGTTTGACGCGTTTCAAAATATGAGAATTTTTCGTCCTCGGCAAACAGTTCGGGATAAACACGCATAACAAGAAGTTTTGCATACAGTTCAAGTACGGTTCGGCAAGGTAAATATGCTGTTCCAAGGAAGTTATCTTCAAGGAGCGATAATGCAGACAATGCTTTGTTTGTGATTTTTGCAAAATAAAAAGCTGATTTGTTTTTTGCTCCGTTCAAATAAATCATATGATTCATTTTCATACATAAAACAAACAACTCATACGGCAAGGGGTAGTAGTTGAATCGTTCTCCCAACATAATGGGCTTGTGTCTAAAGTATGCACTACCATACTCCCGAAGAAAAATTTGTTCAGAAACTTGTTTTGTGAGTTTATTTTTGTAATTTTCGTCCTTCTCTATCCTTGATTTATCTTCCGTGGTGAGAAAAATCGTATTTGCTTTATGTACTCCAACGATATGTTTACAGATGTCATATTCCGGTTCTGGACCAATTCCGGTTACCATTCTTTCATCAGACCAGCGAAGATCATACAACTCAAAAAACTTTTCTGCAATTGCATTAAAAACTCGATATTTTATATCAATAAGAAAAGAACCTCTAATATCGTTTTTAAACAGCTCTTTTAATGAGCGATTGTTTTGTCTTTGTATTCGCTCGGCAATTTGCGAAAAATTGTTGGGCAACATATTTTCAGAAATCCTCCTTATATTGTCGAAAAAAGCCCCGAAAAATCGAGGCTTATGGCGGAAAGCCTGAAAGTCAATTTGAACTTTTTGTCTTCAGGAAATCCTTTATTGTAGCGGTCCATCTTTAATCTCTTTGCGAATTTCCGTAATTTTTGCATATGTTTTTCTAAACTCAGAGAAAATGTCAATATTGCCAAACTTAAAATCAAAGCCTGTTACATTATGGTAACTACAACAAATTTCATCGAATAAGATAGCAAGAAGGTATATAAATTCTGTATTAAGTTTTATCATGCCTTCTTGCGTTAATTCTATATAAGTTAGATTTGTATGAACAAAGTTGTTACAGTATTTACGCCAGATTGCCAAATCGTGAATATTGGCAAGCTCAAATAATTTATCGTAAGATATTTCCGTTACACCAATAAGTTCTAACCACCCTAAAGAATAAAAATCGATCATGTTTTTTCTTTGCTTTTTGGTTAATTGGCTTGCATCGTATAATTTTTTTAGTTCGCAGTTATCCTCCTTATGCTCTAGATAATAATGCCTTGCTTTTGCAAACATTCCGTATGCAGATAAGTTATTTTCGTTTAACCCAATAATTTTCGCTGTTGCTACTTGCTCAAGTAGTTGGCGCAACAATGTTCCAATTTGTGAGTAAGATTGAATATCTATAGCCACGCAACATAGAGCCAGTCCACGATATATCTCATTTGCAAGTGCAAAATAATAATTATATTGCTTGTTCTCAAACCTATCCATATCAACACAAATTTGAGGAAACATATTTTGAGAAATGTTAAAAATATTTTCTTTTAATGTTAAATAGTTCATCATTATACCTTCTATCTATTAGAGTTTCAACTCGTTCATAAACCGTGTTTTTTTGCATGACGACAAAATTTTAATCTTTTACAACACCGGCGAAAATAACCCGACGGTAATTAAGAGAAAAAATACGGAAGAATTGGTTTCGCAACTTAACGACATAGAGAGCAACGGCAAAACCGCAACAGATGACTGCCCGAACGCAACGGGGAACAACAGCCCAAGCGTACAAAAGGAAAACTCGCTTGAACCTCAAGGGTTCAAACGAGTTTCACTTGGCGGAGAGGATGGGATTCGAACCCATGTGGGGTTGCCCCCAAACGGTTTTCAAGACCGCCTCGTTATGACCGCTTCGATACCTCTCCGTATGGCAGGAAACCAGCTTACGCCGTATAGTATAGCATATCCGGGGGAAAAAGTCAAGGTTGTGGTGGAAATTTACGGATGGCGGTGATATAATAGAAAAAAGAAGCGAAAGGAGCGGGACGATGGCGGTTTATCATTATCACTCCCCGTTAGGGGGCATGACATTGACCGGGGACGGCAACGCCGTGACCGGGGTTTGGTTTGACGGGCAGAAATACTTTGGAGAGGCGGGGGCGGCAAACTGTTTTGCAAAAAGGCTCCCAGACGAGGAGGAGCCCCTGCCGGAGGCGGTTGCCGCATGGCTGGACCGCTATTTTAAGGGGATGAATCCGGGGGAGATTCCGAAGGTGGTATTCCCGGAGGCCTCGCCGTTCCGGCGACAGGTATGGGCGCTTTTGCGCCGCATTCCATACGGAAAACTCGTCACGTATGGGGACGTTTCGCGGGAAATCGAACGAAAAACCGGGCGCCGGGTCTCGGCGCAGGCGGTCGGCGGCGCGGTGGGGCACAATCCGATTTCGGTGATTGTTCCCTGCCATCGGGTAATCGGTTCCGACGGGAGTCTGACCGGGTATGCCGGGGGGCTTACCAAGAAAATGGCGCTTTTACGATTGGAAGGAATAACCCCCGCGCTGCTTGCCGCAGAGCCGGAACGGTTTCGGTTTGAGTTTTAAGCGGGGCGGGTTTGGCGGAACGAATGATTAGGATGTGAGGGGCGAACAGGTGAGCGGCTAATGGTCGGCACCTTGCGGTGCGGCTTTCAGGCTCCCGCCTTACTTTGGGTACACACGCCCAACTTTTGTAGCGGCGACCATTGGTCGCCGCCAACCCAACAAAAACAAACATTTGTAGGGGAGGGGTTTCCCCTCCCGTTTGTAAGGATTTTTATCCCATCAACCGGCGGCGCACTTGCCCGTTTGCTTGCCCGCCGCAGGCGCGCGAAAAGGGGGCTTTTTGAAAAAAGCCCCCTTTAAATCCCCGAAAAACTTTTACACAGCACACGCCAAACTTTCGGCGAGTGCGCCCAAAGTAAGGCGTCAGCCTGAAAGCTGCACCGCAGGTGCCGTCAGCCTGTCAGCCGCACCGCAGGTGCCCCCGCCGCAGGCGGCGCAGGTGCCGTCAGCCTATCAGCCCCACCGCAAGGTGGTTGTCAACTGGCGCCGGGATGATTTTGGAATTTGGCGAATTATGTTTTTTCCGCTTCTGCGGAAAAAACGGTCACCGCGTCGTGCTCCACCACGGCGATACCGCCGGGGAAAGTGCCCTCATAAACTTTTTCCCCTTGCAGAAACGCAAGAGCGGGACCCTCTCCCAGTGCAATCATCGCGGGGGCGTGCCCGCAGTGAATACCGATCAGCCCGCCGTTTTTGCCGTCTTCTCCATCCGTGACGAAAAGGCGCACCGAGTCGCATTCAACAGCGCTTTCCGCCCCAACGGGCGAGAAAACGCGTAACGTAAGGGGGCTTTTTTTATTTTCCGTCATGCTTTCGCCTCTCCCCGCGCCCTGTCATAGACCTCGTCAATAGTGCCTGCCATCAGGAAAGACGACTCCGGAAACGTATCGCAATCCCCGGAGAGAATTGCCTCAAACCCATCCACCGTTTTTTCCATCGGCACATAAGCGCCCTTGATACCGGTGAAGCCCTCCGCCACATGGAACGGCTGACTCATAAAACGCTGAATGCGGCGGGCACGCGCCACGGTCTGTTTATCTTCGGCGGAAAGTTCCTCCATACCGAGAATCGCGATAATATCCTGCAATTCCTGATACCGCTGCAACACCCGTTGCACCTCTTTGGCAATGTGATAATGCCGTTCGCCCACCAGTTCCGGCGTCAACATCCGGGAGGAGGACTCCAGGGGGGAAACCGCCGGGTAAATGCCGAGTTCCACAATGCTTCTCGACAGCACGGTGGTAGCGTCCAGATGCGAAAACGTAGTAGCGGGGGCAGGGTCGGTCAGGTCGTCCGCGGGGACGTAGACCGCCTGTACGGAGGTGATTGCCCCGTGCGTAGTGGAAACGATTCTCTCCTGCAATTTGCCCATTTCGGAAGCCAGCGTCGGCTGATAACCGACGGCGGAGGGCATTCTGCCAAGCAGAGCCGAAACCTCGGCACCTGCCTGCGTAAAGCGGAAAATATTGTCGATAAACAGCAGCACGTCCTTATGAGAATGCTCCCGGAAATACTCCGCCATGGTCAGCCCCGCCAGCGGCACGCGCAACCGCGCCCCTGCCGTTTCGTTCATCTGACCGAACACCAGCGCGGTCTTATCCAGCACCCCGGACTGCGTCATTTCCTGCCAGAGGTCGTTCCCCTCGCGGGAGCGCTCCCCGACCCCGGCAAACACCGAATAACCCTCGTGTTCAAACGCGACGTTGCGGATAAGTTCCATAATCAGCACGGTCTTGCCGACCCCCGCGCCGCCGAACAGCCCGATCTTGCCGCCGCGGGCATACGGAGTCATCAGGTCGATGACCTTGATGCCGGTTTCCAGAATCTCATCCGAAGTAACAATATCGGTAAAATCCGGGGCAGAATGATGAATCGGCCAGTACTCCTCGCCCTTGATTTCCCCTTTGCGGTCAATCGGCTCACCCATCACGTTGGTCATTCTGCCAAGCGTGCCAATGCCCACCGGCACCGTGATCGGCGCGCCGGTATCCACCGCCTCCATCCCGCGCGAAAGCCCGTCCGTCGGGTGCATGGAAATACAGCGCACCGCGCCGTTGCCGAGATGCTGCAAGACCTCCAGCGTAAAGGTGGTATCGCCCTTTTGAACGGTCACCGCGTGGAAAATATCCGGCACGTGCTTCGGGTCAAACCATGCGTCCACCACGGAGCCGGTGATCCGCACCAAAATCCCTTTATCACCCTTCGCCATCTGTCTCATCTCCTTCCATAAATGCACCCGCAGAGGTTTCGATAACCCCTGTGGTCACGGCGCTTTGCCGCTTGCGGTTGATCTCGTGCTCCAGCTTTGCCTCGCACTCTTTGGCGTTGTCATACGCGGTGCGCATGGCGTTCAGTGTTGCCGCCTGCGCGCCCAGCGCCGCTTCCAGCGCGGCGCGGTACAATCTGCCCTTTGCCAACTGATCCAACAGGCGCGAGCGCACCGTGGCGGGGTCCGGCAACAGCAACAATTCCCCTTCGGTTGCCCGGTCACCCGTGATGGGTAACAGCGGGGTGCAGACCGGTTTTTGCGTCAGTGTGTTGACATAATTCTGCCGCACCAGCATCACCCGATCAACCTCGCCCGCCGCCAGTTTGCCGGTGGCGTATTCATACAGCGGTGCCAGTTCCTCCTGCGACGGGGTGTCGGAAAAGACAAACGTCCGGTCTGCCCCGATTCCCTTTTCGGCAAAATACGAAATCGCCTGCTTGCCGCACACGGCAACAAGCGCACCCGGCTCTGCAGCTATCACGGACGCGGCAAAGGCGTGCAGTTCCGCATTATACGCGCCGCAAAGCCCGCGGTTGAAGCCGAGAACGATATAAAGGCTCTTCCCCTCCGGTTCCGGCAAATCATGCCGGTCATACAGCCCGCAAAGCCGCTCTAATTTGTGCAGATAGTGGCGATACGAAATAAACTGCTTGTTGGCCTTGGCGTATTTTGCGGAAGCCACGGTTTTCATCGCGCCCGCAAGCTGCCCGGAAAGCCGGACACCGCGCAGGCGCTTTTTCAGTTGTTCGAGCCCTGCCATACGCACTCCCCGGCAAAGATAGCCAGTGCCCCGCGCACGCGTGCCATCACGTCATCCGTCATTTTGGCGCCGGTGGCAAGCACATCGCGCAACTGCGGCTCTTTGGTCTCAAAATACGCATACAATTCGCTTTCAAACACCCTGAATTCCGGCACGGGAACGCTGTCGGCAAACCCTTCCGCCACAGCGAAGATCAACAGCGCCTCCTGCCAGTCCTCCAGCGGCGAAAAGCGGCGCTGTCTGAGCGCGGTCATCATCCGCACGCCTGCATCCAGCGTTTTTTGCGTATCGGCGTCCACATCGGCGCCAAACTGCGCAAAGCCGGACAGTTCCCGGTATTGCGCCAGGCGCATACGAAGCGAAGCCGAAACCTGTTTCATCAGTTTGGTCTGCGCCGCGCTGCCCACACGGGAGACCGAAAGCCCCACGTTGATTGCCGGGCGCTGACCCGCATAAAACAGTTCGGTATCGAGGAATATCTGCCCATCCGTGATGGAAATCACGTTGGTCGGGATATACGACGAAATGTCGCCCGCCAGCGTTTCCAGGAGCGGCAGGGCGGTCATGGAGCCGCCGCCCAGTTCGGGCGAGAGTTTTGCCGCGCGCTCCAACAGGCGCGAATGGAGATAGAAAATATCCCCCGGATATGCCTCACGCCCGGAGGGGCGGTGCAAGAGAAGCGATAACTCGCGGTATGCCACGGCGTGCTTGGAAAGATCGTCATACACGATCAGCACGTCGCGCCCCGCATACATAAAGTACTCGCCCATCGCCGTTGCGGCAAAGGGGGCGATATACTGCAACGAAGCCGATTCCGACGCGTCGGCACACACGATAATGGTATATTTCATCGCACCGTTCTGTTCCAGTTTGGCGCGAAGCCCGGCGACCGTGGTATCCTTTTGCCCGATGGCAACGTAAATGCACACCACGTTTCTGCCACGTTGGCTGATAATCGCGTCCACCGCGAGGGCGGATTTACCGGTCTGTCGGTCACCGATAACCAGTTCCCGCTGACCTTTGCCGATCGGCACCAGTGCGTCGATCGCCTTAATCCCGGTATGAAGCGGCTCCGAGACGGAGGCGCGCTCCAGAATAGCCGGCGCTTTGCACTCGATGGGGCGGCGCTCCCCCGTGCGGATCTGCCCCTTACCGTCAATGGCGTGCCCCAGCGCATCCACCACTCTGCCAAGCAATGCTTCACCCACCGGCACGGAAGCAATCTTGCCCACACGCCGCACGCGGCTGCCGCTTTCGATATGCGCGTAGTCGCCGTAAATCACGCACCCGATTTTGCCGGGCTGAATGTCCAGTACCATCCCGCGGTTTCCGCTGGCAAACTCCACCACCTCGCCGTACATAATGTCGGCAAGACCGTCCATCCAGCAGATTCCGTCCGAAACCGTCAGGACTCTGCCGAGCTGGTAGGTAAAGACCTGTTCGCCCATCGCGTCCAGATCCTCCCGCAGTTCCGCGGCAAGGCGCGCCGCGTCCTCCGTGCCCTCGATGCAGTCTTTCTGCATCCGGTGCTCCATCTGATACAGGCGCTCGGTCACGGAGCAATCATACACCGTGTCGCCGATACGAAGGCAAAGCCCGCCCAGCAGGTCCGGGTTTTCCTTGACCCAAAAAGAGGTTTTGCCCCCCACCGCCGCCAGCATCCGGTCGGTGTATTCCTCCATCTGCCGCACCAGCTCCTCCGGGAGCGGGAATGCGGAAGTCAGCGTGACGTACAGCACGTCATGCGTTTTCAGATAGGCAATATCACCGGGGGTCAGTTGCACTTTTTCCAAAATATTTCGCACCATCTGCGGCTCTTTTTGCCGCAGAGCCGTGGCATACGGCTCCGTGCCTAACATCCGCAACACGTTCTCCCGGATGGCGGAAACCGCCTCCCGGTGCACGCCGGAAATCATTTCCCGGCGCATCTCGCGCCGCATTTCGGCGCCGGCGCTGTGTGCCTCTGTCAATTTCGTTTCGTTTTCTTTGGCGATACCCGCCAGTTTTGCCGCCGCCAGTGCTTCCGGCGGGTCGGCACGCTCCGGCTCGGGCAAGGTCAGAGTCTCCTTTTCCGCTTCCTCCGCAAAGGAAATATCCCGGTCGATGCGGTCTTTCCGGGAACGGAAAATCTCCGCGATCTTTTTTCTGCCAAGCAGTACGATCAGCAAAACAAGAATCGCGAAATTGATGATTGCATATACGATATTCATAAATTCCCTGCTCAGGGGTCAGGAGGTCAGGCGGGAAACAAACAGCGCCGCCAGTTTTTCTGCCTCTCCGGCAACCTCTGCGGACAGCGCGGATTTCTCCGCATCCAGCGATTTTGCATACCGTTCACACTCGTTTTGCTCCTCGGTGCGTGCCGCGGCTAGCAAACGGTCTGCCTCCTCCTGCCCCTGAACGATCATCCTTTCCGCGTCATTTTTTGCCTTGACGGTGCTCTCCCGAAACGCCTCGTCCGCGGCGGCCTTTGCCGCTTTTCCGGCGTTTTCGTTGTCTTCATGGCGCTTTTTCGCCGCCGCGATTCTCGCCGTGCGCGCGTCCATCATGCGCAACATCGGGGCAAACAGCAGTTTTTGGAGAATCAGCACCAATAAAAGAAAGCAGATCACCGTCCAGACCATCACAGAAACCTGTATGTTCAAGACTGCCCCTCCTTAGATTTTGGAAACCAGCATAAAGGCGATCAGCAGGCCGTAAATCGTCAGCGCCTCCATCAGTGCCATGGAGATAATGAGGGAAGAACGGATGTCTTTTGCGGCGTCAGGCTGGCGGGCAATGCTCTCCATTGCCGCCTTGGCGGTCAGCCCCTGGGCGATAGCGGGAAAAATCGTGCTGAATGCCACCGCGATAGCGGCGGCGAGTGCGATCAGTGCTTCTCTTGTCATGATTGTGTACTCCTTTTCATTTTCTTTTTGGAATGTTTTTCACGCGGCAGCTTTACTTCTTCTTTTTCGGTTGCCTCGTCTAAATAAATCGAAACCAACATGGTAAATACCACCGCCTGCAATGCGCAGAACAGGCACGACAGCACCATCATAATGACCGGTGCGCCAATGGGAAGAACGTGGTACAATTCCTCCGTGACCGTCTCCTCGCCGAACACGTTGCCGTAAAGACGGAGCGCCAGCGACGCGGGCTTGATGAACTCATCCAACAACAACAGCGGCAACATGAAAAATGCCGGGGTCACAAACCGTTTGAAGTAATGCCCCACCCCGTTGCAAAGCCCTGCCGCCTGCAAAAACACAAACGCAATGCCGCCCAGCGCCAGCCCGGTGGAAAGCGACGAGGTCGGCGCTTTGACATAATCCGTCATACCGACACCGGGGAGAAGCCCCGAATAATTGGAAAGAATGATAAAAACAAACAGCGAGGCGAGAAACGGAAAATACTTTCGCGCTTTCTCCTTGCCGAGGATCCCGGAAAAGAAGTTATCGAGGTACTCCACCCCGGTCTCCACAATGTTCTGAAATTTCCCCGGGCGCTCTTTCATATGCCTGGTGGCAATAAGAGAAACGATAGCAACCAGCGCGAGAATCCCCCACATGGCAACCACCTCGCCCGTGACGTCCAGTACCCCGAAAATGCGGATCAGAACCTTTGAGTTTTCACCCATCGTTCTCACCCCCCTGACTGTGCTCCTCCGGCGGTTTTTTCCACTTGGAGGTGACCTTTACCAGCCGCGAGGTAAAGTAAAGCGAGGACACGGTAATGCCCAATGCCGCGCCGATCAGCAACGGAATCAGATCCCACGGGAGAGCGGGCGCCAGGAAATACACCGCCAGAAAATACCCGATCTGAATCAGGTTTCGCACGATGGAAAAAGCGGAAACCCGCGAGGGCGCGCGCCGCAACATCTGCACCGAAATCAGGTAGCAGACCCCGCCGACCAGCACGCCGCCAAGGAACGCGAAAGCCGCGCCCCACAACCAAAACGTCATCTTTTTCTCCTTTCTTTTACAGACTTTGTAAAAAAGCGCACCGCGCATCCGCAAAAGAACGCGCGGCGCACCGGATTTTCTACATTATAACACCGCCCAACCTTTTTGTAAAGCGCGAGCGGTGAAATAAATGCATATTTTTTTCTTATAATTATATATATTTCGCTTATGAATTCTCCGCGGGGGCGGAATTTTCCGCAGGGGCAGGCTTGGCGCGATACTTCAGGCGCGACCAGAATACAATGGCAACCTGACCAGGGATGCCGAGACTGAAAATCAACCACAGGTTATAACCAAACGGCAGAAACGTGAGGTACACGGTAGCCAGCACCGACCACATCAGAAGCGAGATAATGAGATAGTTGCGCCGCTGGTTGAACCACACGCTGTTACATACCAGCCACACAATCATGGAGATCGGCACGGCGTAAATAAACGCCAGCCATTGGAAATCAATTCCCCCGGTGGAAAAATCCACTACCATAAAGCAGAACGTGGCAATCAGCCACACCAGCAGAATGGCAATGCCCGTAATAAAACCGCGGTTGATGAGTTTGTTGCGTTTTTTCTGCGCTTCCGCCGGGTGCGTTTCCTCCACCAGATAATTCAATGTCACGCCGAACAGTTCCGCAATCTGCAAAAGCACCGTCACATCCGGGATGGATTCTCCGCGCTCCCATTTGGAGATTGCTTTGTCGGAGTAGTTCAGCTTTTCGGCAAATTCCAGTTGGGTCATCCCCGCGCCCTGGCGAAGGGCGGCGATATTCCCCGCGATAATCGCTTTTACGTCTTTCATGCAAATCTCACCTCCCATCGGCAGGAAAATTCTTTCCAGTTGACAGTATAACACATCCGAAAGAAAAAATCAAGTGTTTTTCATCACATGCCGGGGTTTCTACTGCCAGTAGAACGAAAAATCCGCAACTCTACACCCCTGCCCCCGAAGAGTATAGCGCAATCCCGCAAAAGTAGGTTGATTAAAATCTCCTTTTTGCATTAAAATATGTGTGTAGAATTTTTCGCGCCCGGGGGCGCCAAATCGGAAAGGAGAACCCGCATGAACCCGTATGTTATCTTCACAGATTCCGGCTGTGACATCCTCCCTGCCCTGTTGCAGAAGTGGGGGGTGCGCTATTGCAATCTTACATTTAAATTTGACGACTCCGAAAAGGAGTACACCTTTGAGGATATTTCCCATAAAGAATTTTATGACCGCATGAGGGAGGGGCACCTGGTCAAGACCGCGGCTGTAAACTCCGAGGTGTTCCGCATGGCATTTGAGGAAGAGTTGTCGGCAGGCAACGATATTCTTTATCTCGGTCTTTCCGGGGGGCTCAGTTCCACCTATGAAACGGGGCACATGGTCGCCGAATCGCTGAAAGAAAAGTATCCTGCCCGCAAAATTCTTACCGTAGATACGCTCAGTGCCTCCGCGGGGCTGGGATTGTTGATCTGGATGACGGTGCAGAAAAAAGAAAAGGGCGCCACAATTGAGGAGGCGGCGGAATTTGCCACCGAAACGCGCGGGCACATTGCCCACTGGTTTACCGTGGACGACCTGATTTATCTCAAGCGCGGCGGGCGGCTGAACTCCGCCATGACGTTTTTCGGCAGCGCACTGGGCATCAAGCCGATTCTGCATGCCAGCAACGAGGGCAAAGCCGTGAATATGGCAAAGGTGCGCGGCAGAAAAAACGCACTGATTGCCCTTGCCAATAAGTATGGTGAAACCGCCATTGATCCGACCGAGAATCCGGTATTCCTCACCCATGGCGACTGCCTGAAAGATGTGGAAATGCTGAAGGATATGCTGGTGGAGCGTTACGGAGCCAAGGTAGGAATGGTTTCCTATCACGGCGCAGTAACAGGTGCTTATGGCGGCCCCGGCGTGATCGGGATGTTTTATCTTGCCAAGGAACGGTAAAAAAATGCCGGCGCAAAAGTGCGCCGGCATTTTTTGCCGGAATTATTTGACCACGACCAACAGCATTTTGAACTGCTCCTTGCCATAGACCGCATGCGGGTGCCCGGCGGGCATCACAATGGATTCGCCCTCCTTGAGATCGTGCCCTACACCGTCAATGGTGATGGTGCCCTCTCCGTCAAGGCAGGTGACAAACGCGTCACCGGGGGCGCTGTGTGCGCTGATTTCCTCGCCCTTGTCAAAAGAGAACAGCGTGATGCTGAGCGCGTCATTCTGCGCCAGCGTTTTGCTGACCACCTGCCCTGCCTGATATGCCACTTCCTCTTTTAAGGTCAGCACTTTGGCTTTTTCGATATTTTTCAGAAATTCTTTCATTTGAAATTCCTCCCTCCGGGTGTCGCGCACCGCTGTCTTTATTATACCACAAGGCGCGCGGCGGCACAAGCCGAAAATACAAAAGCCCCAAAGGGGCTTTTGTGCAGGAGATTACTCTGCCAGTTTTGCGCCAAGCGCACGGCAAGCCGCCAGTGCGTCGTCATCCGGCGCTTCGTTGCAAATCACGCTTTCTGCCACCTGTTTGGCGCCTGCGGCAAAGCAGTCCTCCTCCCAGTTGCGCATCCACTCGCCGTCTCCCCAGCCATAAGAGCCGAAAAGAGCGATCGGTTTGCCCGCAAGACCTGCCTTGCAGGCGTCAAACATCGGGGCAAACTCCTCTTCCTCCAAGACCTCCGAGCCCATTGCCGGGCAACCGAACGCGATAGCGTCAAATGCGGAAACCAGATCCGCGCTCATTTCTGCCGCGGTCAGCACCGCCACCTCGGCACCTGCCGCTTTTGCGCCCTCCGCCACGGCGTTAGCCATTGCCTCGGTGTTTCCTGTCCCGCTCCAATACACGACTGCTGTTTTTTTCATTTTCTTCTCCTTTCTTTATGATGCCCGTACGACGAGCCGTTCAAATGCCCCGGTCTTTCGGTATACTTCCCGATAGACCCTGGTACATTTCTCAAATTGCGCAAACCGCCGCCGGGCAGACTCCACATCCCCAAACACCTTCCAGGTGCCGACATATTTTGCCGCCCTGCGGTCACCGTGGATAAACCCGTATACATCCTCCGGCGGATAACCGAGAAACAGCCCAATTTCATGGGGGAATGCACCCCCGTGCCGAAGCCGGCGCGTCAGTTCCGTCAGGCATTCCTCCGGGCTTTGCTGCGTGTATCCGCACTCGGAGAGGATCTCCCGCGCCCGCTTATTTTCAAGATCGCGGCAAAGGCACTCCGGGCGATATACGTAAATCAACGCGTGCCCGTTCTCCGCCCGAACCGGAATCATCCGCACCCCGCGCGGGGTCAGGCAACGGTTAAAACGCCGCACGCTTTCATATAACCGCCGCCGGCACTCATAGGGGCAGGCAAACAGGTTGCCCGTTTTCAGCCCCGCCATCGTCGGTGAGCAGTTATTGACCACCAATTCCTCAGACACGGTAAATGCCGCCCTTCGCGTGCTCGTCCAAAATATTTTTCAACGCCGTGGCGGAGCTCTGATGGCTACGCACAATGCGCACATTGCTCCCCTTCGTTTCGCTCATCACGGTGTGCAGCATTTTATGTGACATGGTGTTGGTAAACAACACCAAAAGATCCGGCGTGCCGAAATTCTTAAACCGCCCGGTCAATTTGGTATATACCTTGCTTTTGCAGGAGTAGGCTTCACACAACTCCCGATATTTTCTCTCCATACATTCGTTTCCGCCAACAATTACTACGCTCACAACGCGCCTCCTTTGATCGTTTGAAATTTGTTAGCGTATGCTAACAATTAGATTATAGCGTAATTTTTCCCACTTGTCAAGTGGGTTTTTGCATTTTTCAAAATTTTTTATGCAACGCGCATTTCCGTTGCCGACTCGCGGCTACCCCCTCCCCGAAGGCGTATCTCATACTCTAAGCGGGAGGGAGTTTCTTTTGCCCTGCGCCCGCCTTCTCGCCCAATTTTCCCTTGCCCCGCAGATTTTGATGCAGGATTGCCGGAGCCTCCCCGAAGGCGTATCCCATACGCCGAGCGGGGGGGGAGTTTCTTTTGCCCTGCGCCCGCCTTCTCGCCCAATTTTCCCTTGCCCCGCAGATTTTGATGCAGGATTGCAGAAACCTCCCCGAAGGCGTATCTCATACGCCGAGCGGGGGGAGTTTCTTTTGCCCTGCGTCCGCCTTCTCACCCAATTCTCCCTTGCCCCGCAGATTTTGATGCAGGATTGCAGGAACCTCCCCGAAGGCGTATCTCATACGCCGAGCGGGAGGCTCCTGCGATAAAAAAAGAAACCGCCATACGGCGGTTTCTTTTTTTGCCCTGCGCAAAAGATGCGGGGCAAAAGATGCGGGGCAACTTACTCAGCGTATACGCTGACCTGCTTCTTATCCTTGCTCTTGTGCTCGAACTTCACCGTGCCTGCAATCAGAGCAAACAGCGTGTGATCCTTGCCAAGACCAACATTGTTGCCGGGATGAATGGCAGTGCCTCTCTGACGGACGATAATGCTGCCGGCGTTCACCTTGGAACCGTCGGCTGCTTTTACGCCCAGCCGTTTGGACTCACTGTCACGACCGTTTTTGGTAGAACCTACGCCCTTTTTGTGAGCGAAGAACTGCAAACTGAGTCTTAACATTGTTCAATATCCTCCTTACAGAATTTCACGCGTAATCCCTGTTTTCCACTTTGATCGTGAATCCGGCATCCTTGGTGAACTCATACATATCATCGTGCAACTGCATGTCCTCCAAGAGGCGATAATATGTTAAAAACAACCCGGACACCGCAAAGCGCACACGCTCGTCCTCCTCAAAAGCGGGGAGCGCGGACGGGGAACGTACGGTGATGGTGGTATCGTCTTCGTTGACATCATACTCGGCTTTGCCGCCGTAGATGTCTTCTATCGCGTCAACGATATACATGGTGATGGAAGAAAGCATCGCACAAAACGGGTCGCTCCCGCTTTCGGCAAAGCCGACGTGCCCCTTTTCTTCAAACCCATAAAAGATTCCGTCACTGCGGAAAAATGTGATCGTCGTCATGCTCAGCCTTCAATGGTGGCAATCTGAACTTTGGTATAGGGCTGTCTGTGACCGATCTTCTTCTTCTCGTTCTTTTTGGACTTGTACTTGAGAATATAGATTTTCTTGCCCTTGCCGTTTTTCAGGACGGTCGCAGTCACTTTTGCACCCTCCACATTGGGAGTGCCGACTTTGAGCGCGCCGTCACGGGAAATAGCCTTTACACTGTCAAACACAACAGTCTCGCCCTCGTTTACATCGAGCTTCTCGATGAAAACAACGTCGCCTTCGTTGACCTTGTACTGCTTTCCGCCGGTTTCAATAATCGCAAACACGAAAAGCACCTCACTTTCTTCAAGACTCGCTGTCGGGGCGGCGCTGTGCGCACTTAAAAAAGCCCTTTTCACGCGGCAAGCTATTATACCATATCCTGCCTCACGTTGTCAAGGGCTTTTTGAAATTTCTAAGATATATTTTGAGAGTCTTTCACGCACACCGCCTGTTTGCGGCGCTTGCGGGTGAAAAGAAGATAGAACAGAAACACAATCAGCACGCCGCAAAACCCGCCTGCGCAATCCAAAAGCGCGTCGGTAAAAAGGCAGGCTCTGCCGGGCACAAAGCGCTGGATCGTTTCATCCACGGCGGCGGCAAAAATCGGTGCCAGAGATGCGGTGAGAAACGGAAACTCCAGATTGGTGGAAAGCGCCGCTCCGGCGGCAAGTAACCCCAGCACAAAAAACTCCGTAAAATGGGCTGTTTTTCGCACCATATGGTCGCTAAACCGGAAGCTGACACCCCATTTTTGCAGTACGTCATTGAAAAGCTGCCGTACGCCACCGCTGGTTTCGGCGGATTCGGTTGCCGGAGAAAGGGAAAAATGCCAGATAAAAATCATCCATGCGATGCAAAACACCGGCAGAATCCAGCGCACCCACTTTTTCATAATTTCCTCACTTTCCGAAAAGCACTTGATTTTTTGCCTTTTCTGTGCTACAATATTTACATTGCCGCAAACATCAACATCTGTCTGCGTAGCTCAGTTGGATAGAGCGACCGCCTCCTAAGCGGTAGGTCGGGTGTTCAAGTCACCTCGCGGACGCCAGCAAAGAAGCCCTTTGGGCTTCTTTTTTGTTTTAGTCACGCCCGACGGTTAGCCCGACAGGCTACTTGCGGCACGCGGCAACGATTTTTGCCATGGTGTCCGCTTTTTTCTCCATATCCGCCACCAGCCTGAACTGGGTGCGGCAACGATCCAGGTTCTGCGCCGGGCGATGAATACGAAAATAGGTATCCCCCAACAGGTAATCCGTCAGGAAACGTATGCCGCACTCATAGGTCATCAAGCGTGCGGAAAACGGCAGCAATTCGATTTCTTTTTCGGTCAGGCTTTCCCCGCAGGCGGCGAGATATCCCCTGGTATATGCTTCAAAAAACGGCAATTCGCAATATACTTTATTCAGATCCTGCTCATCCTCCGCCGCCGGATTGGAGCCGAAACGGATGGCATCCCCAAAGTCGTAAAGCGCGGAGCCGGGCATCACCGTATCGAGATCAATCACGGCAACCGGCGCCTCGGTTTCTTCATCCAACAGCACGTTGTTGAGCTTGGTGTCATTGTGCGTCACACGCAACGGGATTTCCCCGCGGGTCATCAGATCCAGCAAAATGCCGGTCTCGTTTTTTCTCGCCCGCACGAAATCAATCTCCGCGGCAACGCCTGCGGCTCTTTTCAGCGGATCTTTTGCCACCGCCGCCTCAAAATCGGCATAGCGGGAAACGGTATCGTGAAAATGCGGAATGGTTTCATGCAGTTTTTCCGCCGGATACGCCGACAGCGCGGCGGCAAAATTACCGAAAGCCAGCCCCGCCGCATACAGTTCCTCCGGGTGCTTTACCACCTGCAAAGATACCGTATGTTCGATAAAGGAATACACCCGGTAACACACCCCGTCCGCCGCGTGGAAATACGGGCGCCCACTGGCGGTGGTATGCACCCGCAGTACCTCCCGCTCCGGGTTCCCTCCCCCGGCAAGACATTTATCCCGCAAAAAGGCAGTGACACCGACAATGTTTTCCATCAGGGCGTCCACATCCCGGAAAACCCCGGTATTGATCTTCTGCAATACATAGTGCCCGCCATCCTTGGTAACGACCTCAAAGGTGGAATTGATATGCCCGCACCCGTACGGGACACAGCTCAGCGCCTCCCCCAGTCCAAACGCGGAAAAAACCTCTGTCATCTCCATCAAAAAGCCTCTTTTCTCACACCGTTACAGGGTGTTTTCAAAATTCACCCTCAGTGCATAAATTTCGTTTTCCCGCGCGGGGAGAAAAATCTGCGCCTCGCCGTGCGCCACTTTTCCATGCACAAGCTCCTTCATGGTATGCTCTTCATTTACCACCGACAGGGTGATCTCCGCGCCCCTTGGCAGTCCCTTGACCCGCAGAGAACGCACAACAGGGTCTCCGCCGTAGAAAGCGATCATCCCGGTGGCACCTGTCTCATCCTTTGCGGCAAGCGCATAAGCATTCCGGTCATCGGTGGCGGAGAAAACCTCTTCTCCGCGCCCGGCAATTTCCCCGAACAGGGAAAAGGCGTAAAACGGCTTGCGTGCGCGGAGCTTTGCCGGTCCGTGCCGCCCGATGCTCATTTCAGCCACCTCAAACAACCCGCACCACTCCTTGACCACGTCTGCTTCAAAATAGTGCGCCATTGCCACGGGAGAGTGTTGCAGGGTAATCAGATCCGCCGCGCAGAACGCCGCGCCTTTCATGGACGGAATGATCCGGTAGCTGGGCGCCTGGTTTGCCCAGTCCTCCATATAGTTCCACTCGTCCAAAATGCTTTCGGCTTCCCAATAGCCATACGCCGATTTGACAGCCTCCGCCTCGGCGATTTTCTCTTTCAGTTTTTCCGGGGAGGCGTGATAGGTGTGCCAGGAATAAAAATCCAGCGGAGCGTGCTCCTTTTGAATATATTCAAAAAAGCCCTCGATAAACTGATTTCTGGCTTTGGTAAAGCCACCGCCGCCGATATGCAGCTCCGGGAAGCAGGCTTTCAGGTGTTTTGCCGCCACGGTGTAGAGCCGGTAATACTCCTCCGGCGTGCCGACCCACATATTGTCGCCTCCGTCCGCCTCGTTCCAGATCTCCCAATACCGGATGTTGTAATGAAATCCGCCCGCAAAGCCCTCGTTATAGTGGCGGATAACGTGCTCACAAATACGCGCCCATTTTTCAAAATCCTTGGGCGGGAAAACATGACGTTTGACCGGCGCGTGCTCAATCGACACGCCCAGGCGGAAGAACGGCTCCGCGCCCACCTCAATGATTTTTTGTATATACAGATCCGTTAAGGCAAAATTATAGTTTGCCGGATCGGTCTCGTCCGCGTCAAAATTCCGGAAAATACAGGGGATGTCCACAAACTCTCCGCTCCCGTACGGATACTCCACATCGTGCAACCGGCAACTCGGAAACCGCGCCTCCCGGAACAGCGGTTTGGCGTCATAGGTAAACACTTTTGTTTCCGGTCCCCCATTTACCCCCCATACGGGCTTGATTTTGCCCGTTTTCCGGGTCAGGTCAAATAAAATATCGCTAAGGTCAATCCCACCTCTTTTCCCCCATTGTAACACAGAGCGGCGGGGTGTGTCAAGAATATTGCAAAATTCACAAAAAACCTTGCGTTCGGGGCTGAAATATGGTAGAATAAAGAAAAAACGGAAAGGGCTTGTATATGGCAATTTTCTTTGACGAACAAAATAAAATCTTCTACCTGGAAGGCAAAAACACCACATATGCCTTCGGCATTCACCCCTGCGGGTGCCTGCAACACCTGTACTACGGCAAAAAAGTGGGGAGAGACGACCTGCACTATATCGCGGCGGAGGGTCCCAGCGCCTTTGCCCTGCGCTCCCCGGAGGACAAAAAAACCAGTTATCAGCATATCTGGGCGGAAGCGCCCGCTTACGGGCGCGGGGATTTCCGGGAGCCGATGTACGCCATCCGGGACGAGAAAGGCGACCGGCTGTCGGAACTGGTTTATGTGCGGCATGAAATCCTTCCGGAAAAACCGATGCCGGCAGGGCTCCCCGCGCTTCGCGAGGGCGAGACGCTGATGGTGGAGCTTGCCGACAAGGTGCACCCCTTTACCGTACGCCTGTACTACACTGTTTATGACGATCTGGACGCAATGGCGCGCCGAGTGGAATATATCAACAACGGCGAGAGTGCGATGTTCCTTGACCGGGCATTCAGCTTTTCGGTGGATCTGCCCCGCAGTGATTTTGACGTCATTACCCCTTACGGCGCGTGGGCAAAGGAATTTCAGCTGGATCGCACCCCGATCCGCCACGGCGTAACCGAGATCGGCTCCAAATACGGCGCAACCTCCGCCACCACCAACCCGTTTCTGATTCTTGCCGCCGACGGCGCCGACGAACACCGGGGGGAGGTTTACGGCTTCAATCTCATTTTCTCCGGCTCCTTTGCAATGAAAGCAGAGCTTTCCATGATGGGCACCGTGCGGGTGCTGGGCGGCGCGCCGGACTTTGATTTTTCGTGGAAACTGGAAAAAGGCGAGTGCTTCCCCTCGCCGGAGGTAGTGATGGTCTACTCCGACGAGGGGCTGAACGGGATGTCCCATCAGTTCCACGACACGTATCGCCGCCATCTGATCAATCCGCGCTATGTGCACGCCAAGCGCCCGGTGCTGATCAACAGCTGGGAGGGTGCGTACTTCAACTTTGACAACGAGCGGCTGATGAAAATGATTGACGGCATCAAGGGCACCGGCGTGGATATGTTTGTGCTGGATGACGGCTGGTTCGGCGCCCGGAACGGGGACAAAGCCGGGCTTGGTGACTGGGTAGTCAATGAGAACAAGCTGAAAGGCGGGCTGAAAACCGTAATTGACTACACGCACGCCGCGGGAATGAAATTCGGGCTGTGGTTTGAGCCGGAAATGGTCAACCCCGACTCCGATCTTTACCGCGCCCACCCGGACTATGCGATTCACTGCCCCGGTCACGACCCGATGCTCGGCAGAAACCAGCTGGTGCTGGATCTGACCCGCGCGGACGTGCGGGATTATATCGTAGAAGCGGTCTCCAAAGTGCTACGGGAAAACGAAATCGACTATGTGAAATGGGATTTCAACCGTTCCGTGGCGGAAAACTACAGTTCCCACCTCCCTGCCGACCGACAGATGGAATTCCAATACCGTTTTGCCCTCGGGTTCTTTGACCTTTGCGAGCGGCTGGTCAACGGGTTCCCCCACATCTTCTTTGAGGGATGCAGTGGCGGCGGCGCACGGTTTGACGCGGGACTGATGTACTACTTCCCCCAGATCTGGACCTCGGACGACACGGACGCTTATATGCGCACCCTGATTCAGTACGGCGCTTCGATGATTTATCCGCTTTCCGTGCACTCCTGCCACGTTTCCGCCTGCCCCAACCATCAGGCAAAACACACCACCCCGTTTGCCACCCGCGCCGACATTGCACACCTGGGTGCCACGGGATATGAGTTGGATCCCGCCGTCATCAGCGAGGAAGAGCGGGCACAGATTGCGGAGCAGGTTGCGGCATACCACGAGATGGAAGATCTGGTGTTGGAGGGCGATCTTTACCGCCTTTCCTCCACGGCAAACTCCAATTTCTTTGCCGAGGAGCTGGTCTCCAAAGACAAAGCAAAAGCCCTGCTGACCGCAATGCGCGCCATCCCGATTGTCAATGACGAAATCCGGACGGTTTACCCGAAAGGGCTGGATGAGAACACGGTTTACCACATCCGGGAGCTGAATATTGACCTGCACGGCAGCACAATCATGAACGCCGGGCTGAAACTCCGCTTCCCCAACGGAGACTATGCCAGCGCCGTGTGGCATATGGAAAAGGTTTAAAGGATTCTCAAAACAAAAAAGCGCCCCCGCAAGCCGGGTTCCGGCTTGCGGGGGTGCTAGCATAAGTGAATAAGTGAGAGGTTTACCACCAGCAAGGCTCCCTTGTGTAAAGGGAGCTGTCAGCGAAGCTGACTGAGGGATTGTTTCACGAGTTGCTCAATATACTCGCACACGCCCCGGAAATTCTGATGTATTTCCCTGTTTGTAATTCTGATTACCGTGATTCCATATGCCTGTAAAAATGCGGTTCTTTCTTCATCGTATTGTCTGCCGTCATCGGTATAATGCCCCGACCCGTCAAGTTCGATGATGAGTTTTGCTTCGGCACAATAAAAATCGGCGATATATTTTCCCAGCACCTTTTGGCGGGAAAAACGGACGGGGTATGTGCGCAAAAAATCATACCACAGATGGCTTTCTTCTTTGGTCATATTCTTCCGCAGGATTTTAGCGGTGGGAACGATGCTTTTGTTGTGTTTTCGTAGCATTACAATCCCTCCGTCACGCTTTGCGTGCCACCTCCCTTTACACAAGGGAGGCTTATTTGAGTGATAGCAAGATATGATCTTCTGTGCAAAAGTCCGGGAAAAGTATCCCGGACTTTGTTACAGTTCCTCTACCGAGACCACGCCGCCGATGCCGGCAAGGGCGGTCATCAGTTTATCCTGCGTCATTTTGCGGGGCAGATCCAGCGAGAAGATGGCACACGGATTTTGCGTTGCCGCGCCGGATTTGGTGACTTGCAGGTCGCTGACGCTGACATTGTGCGTCCGCAGATACTCGGTCATTTCAAACAGCGCGCCGCTCTCGCGGTACTCCACATACAGGTTCAGGGTCTTTGCCGTGGACATGATGAACCACTCAAAGCGCGCCAACAGTGACTCCACCAACAGGATCATCAAGGTGGCAAGCACTGCCGCCTCCACGTATCCGGCGCCGATGGCAAGCCCCACGATGGCAGAGACCCAAAGCCCTGCCGCGGTGGTCAGCCCTTTGACCTGACGGCGGCGGGTCACGATGATGGTGCCGGCGCCGATAAAACCGATGCCCGCAATCACCTGCGCGCCAAGACGCCCAAGGTCGGTAAACATATTCATTTCCAGATACATATACTGGCTGATCAGCGTGGTCATGGAAGCACCAAGGCAGATCAGAATATGGGTTCTAAAGCCCGCCGGGCGGCGCTTATACTCACGCTCGATCCCGATCAACCCGCCGCAGATCACCGCAAGAACCATACGGAGAAACGCGCCCCAAATATGAAAATTACCATCCGTAAAGCGGATAAAATTCAAGAAATTTTCCACTGCCGTTCCCCCTTACAGTTCTTCGATTGCGCGGACGTTTTCGACCGACGCCAGCACGGACATCACTTCGGTATGCGTCATACGTTTGGGCAAACGCACCGAAAACACGGCGCTTTGATTGACCCCGACGGTTTTGTGCTTTTGAATTTCCACGTCAAATATGCGGATCTCCTGCGCCTTGATAGCGGTGATGATAGCGCCGAGATCGTCGATGTTCGGGAACTCTACATATATATTCAGGTTGCGCGCGCGGGAAAGAATGGCGCGCTCCATCCGGCTGAACACGATGATCGTTAAGATAATCAATACACAGCCGAACAGCGCCCCTTCCGCAAAGCCTGCCCCGATGCAAAGCCCCATGCAGGCAGAAGCCCAAAGCCCCGCCGCGGTGGTCAGCCCTTTGACCTGCTGCTGACCGGTGACGATGATGGTGCCGGCACCGAGGAAACCGATGCCGTTGATGACCTGCGCGCCAAGACGTGACGCGTCGGTATAATGCTGCCCGTCAAAGGAAACCAGCGCGTTCCAGTACCCATCTACCATCATATTGAGATACTGGCTGATCAGCATGGCAAGCGCCGCGCCGATACAGACCAGCATATGGGTGCGGAAACCCGCCGGGCGCCGCTTGCGCCCGCGCTCCAACCCGATGCACCCGCCGCAGAACGCGGCGATGGCCAGGCGGAAGAGCGCCACCCAGAATGCGTTGTCGTATGTAACGACCCGTAACGGGTCTAAAAATGCAATCATTTCGCTTATGCCTTTCCTGAAGCGGTTTTACTCCGCCGTCAACATGATCGGAATCTCCAGTGTTTTGCCGTCCCGGTAAACCGTCAGCGTTACGCTCTCGCCCTCGCCGTACCGGTTGACCGCGCTGACCATATCCGAGGTGCCGCGCACAATCAGCCCGTTTACGCGCATGATGATGTCCCCCTCGCGCAGTTTGAGTTTGGCGTCGGGGTTGCTGATACTCATCACATAAATGCCGGATTCCGCCATATAATGATAGCCCGCCTTTTCGGTATCGGACGACTCGATGACATTGGTGGTGCTGTCCGCAGGGGAATACCATTTCCCTTTCACACCGCCGTGCCCGGTAATGCCGACCAGCGTTTTTCCGCTGACAAAGGGGTTTTCGCCGGTGAAAGAGCCTTTTTGAATAATCTCGTCCGCCACCACGCGCACCCCGTCAATCGGAAGTGCGAAACCGATCCCTTCAAACACGGAGCCGCCGTATTGCGACACTTTCATCACCACCACGCCGACCACCTTGCCGTACATATCCAGCAAAGGACCGCCGGAGTTGCCGGGGTTGACGCTGACGTCGGTCTGAATCAGAGTCATCTTTTTCGTGACGCTGCCGTTTGCATCCGTCATCTGCACCAGCCGTTTGGGGCAGGAGACCGAACCGAAGGTTGCCGTGCCGGCATAGTCCAGTTTTGCCGGCGTGCCGACCGCCACCACGCTGTCTCCGGTCAGGAGTGCGTCAGAAGAGCCGAGCGCCAGCGGCACCGGCGCTTTTTCCGCCGGAATCTTCAGCACCGCAATGTCGGACGCCGCGTCACTGCCGACCAGCGTCGCGTCCACCGCGGTTCCGTCCGCCAGCACCACCTGCACCGCGGCGGTCCCATCCTCTGCCATGTCTTCAATCACGTGGTGATTGGTCACAATATGCCCGTCCGCCGTGTACACAAAGCCGGAGCCGGTCACCGTGCCGTTGGCAAGTTTGACCTGAATCGTGACCGTGGATTTCCGCCCCACGTCCGCCGCTTCGTTCGGGGTGAGGAGACCGCTTGCAGGGTCGTATTCTTTCACATAAACCGTGCGGTCGGTATCGGTATGAATGTCGCGGATGATCTTAAAACCCGCTTTGCCGAGCACAAATGTCAGAAGCAGCAACAGCACGCACACCCCGCCGAAGATACCGAACAGCAGGGCAAATGTTTTTTTACTGCCGCGCGGCTCGCTCGCCGCCTCTGTTTTGCCGTAATCAAACGCCAGCGCCGGCGCGGGGGTTTCCGGGGTCACAGGAGCTTCCGCGGTCACCGGGGTTTCCGGGGTCTGTCCGTCCGCTTCTGTCACAGCCGGCTCAAAAGATTGTTGCCCTTCGGGCTGCATCCCCGCTTCACGGGGGTCTTTTTCTTCGTTCATTCTGTTCCTTTCCGCAAAACTGCACTTTCCCGGTTGCACAGCGGCAATGTAAAATCAAACTGACAGTACTTGCCCTGCTCACTGCTGACCGTGATTTTTTCGTGGTGTGCATCCATAATGGTTTTGGCAATAAACAGCCCGAGACCTACGCCGCTTTTATCCAGCCCCCGGCTTTTGTCGCCCTTATAAAAACGTTCAAACACAAACGGCAGATCTGCCGCGGCGATCCCCTCGCCTTCATTGTATACAGACACCATCACGTGCCTGTCCTTCATCTCGTGCAGGGAAAGGCGAAGCGCCCCGCCCTCTCTTGAAAATTTTACGGCGTTATCACAGATATTATACAGGATCTGATAAATTGCGTCATGGTCGGCAAGCACCTCCATGCGCTCCTCGTCACATTCAAACGCCACATCCAGGTGCTTCTGCTCGATCTTTGCCTCAAAGGAAATGAGAATCAGGCGCGCCATTTCGCAGATGTCAAACGGCTTCATCTCAAATTTGCGGTCACCCGCCTGAATTCTGGAAATATCCAGAAGGGACGAGACAAGGCGTGCCAGCCGCTGTACCTCGGTGCGGATCAGCCCCAGATAGTAATTCTGCTTCTCCGGCGGGATGGCACCCGAGAGAATATTGTCGATAAACCCGGAGATCGTAGTCATCGGCGTGCGCAGGTCATGTGATACGTTTGCCATAAAGGTATTCCGCATCACCTCCAGGTGAGAGAGCGACTCCGCCATATTGTTGAAAGCGACCGCCAGCTCCGCCACCTCGTCCTTGCCGCGCACCGGCACACGGACGTCAAAATTACCCGAGGCAAATTCCTTTGCCATCCGGCTCATATCCCGCAGAGGGCTGATCACCTTCTCGGTAATGATATACACCGCTACCAGTGCCGCCAGCATCACCCAAAGCGACCCCACAATCACCGTGCGCACCATCAGGGTCAGCAGTTCGTTCAGCGTGGCGGAGCTGGAGCAGGCAAACACCGTGCCGCACACATAGCCGTCCGCGGTGTAAACCGGCACGGTATAAAACAGCTGATCGGAATCAAAAATCCCGTCCAACCCCTTGAACTCGGATAATTCCACCCCGTTGTTGACTTCATCCATCACGGATTTCGGGATGGAAACCGGTGTTTCCAGCGCGCCGGAGCCGGTTTTGGTTGCCTTGCGGAGCACCGTGCCGTTGTTATCCACCAGCAGGATGGTCATATCCTCCCCCGTGGATGCCATGGCAGTGAGAATCCGGTCCGTATCCGCCGCATGCTTTTCCAGCATTTTATTGAAATCGGTAGTAAGGCTTGCGCCGGTCTGCCCCCCGAGATACTCCGCCGTAGTGTGCGCCGCGTTGGAAAGCAAAGCCTCCTTTGCATTGAGCGCATAGCTGTTGACCATGGAGGTGATAATCACCACCAGGATAAGAAAGCTGACGCAGATGATCGACATAAAGGTGACAATGTATTTTGCAAATACGCTTTTGAACATTCCGCCCCCGCCTTTTCAAGGTCTGTAAGAGAAGTGCCGCTGCAAAAGCGTTTTTGCGGCGGCACCGTCCTCTTATCTGTCAATTATAAAGTTCAAATTTATAGCCGATGCCCCAAACGGTCTTCAGCGCCCATTTGTCCGAAACGCCCTCCAGCTTCTCCCGCAGGCGCTTGATATGTACGTCTACGGTGCGGCTGTCGCCGAGAAACGCAAAATCCCACACATGCTCCAGCAGCTGCTCGCGGCTGAACACATGGTTCGGGTTGGAAGCAAGGCAATACAGCAGCTGCAGTTCCTTCGGAGGAATATCCACCTTTTTGCCCTTCAGTTTCAGTTCAAATTTCTCCTGGCTGATCTCAAAATTATCAAACTTGATCACATCGCCGTCTTCCTGCCCGACATGGGATTGATAACGGCGAAGCACTGCCTTGATGCGTGCCGACAGCTCCTTGAGGTCAAAGGGCTTCACCACATAGTCGTCCGCCCCCATCTCCAGTGCCAGCACCTTATCAAACGCCTCACCCTTTGCCGACAGCATAATCACCGGCTTGGAGGACTCCTTGCGGATCTCCGCCAGCATCTGCTGCCCGTCCATCTTCGGCATCATGATATCCAGCAGGACAAGATCAGGGGAATTGGCTTTGAACGCGGCAAGTCCTTCCACCCCGTCCGACGCGGTAATGACTTCGCAGCTTTCTTTTTCAAAATGGGTTTTCAGGATGTCGCAGATATTCGCGTCATCGTCTACCACAAGAATTTTCGTCCCTACCATTTTATCCTCCCGAAATCCGCACACAGCGGAAATTTTAACTCCTGCCGCGGTATTTTGCAAAAAAGCGCAAATATACTCAACTTATATTGTATTGTAACATATTTTTTTCTGTTTGAAAAGGGGTTTTTCAAAAAAGATTTCATTTTTCTTGACGGAAAAGTCGGAATATGATAACATATCAGGTGAAATTCAGAGGTGCGTGGAGGTCAGAATGTATCGGATCACAAAAGAAGCCCCTGTCAGCGGGCATTATGATCTCGTCGTGATCGGCGGCGGTCCCTCCGGGCTGATGTGCGCCATTACCGCCGCGCGGCTCGGTTGCCGGGTGGCGCTGGCAGAGCGGTTCGGCTTTCTCGGCGGCACTGCGGCGGGCGGATATGTGTTGCCGATCAGCGGTTTTTATCTCGGCGGGCGGCAGGTAGTAGGCGGAATCCCGTTTGAGTTTGTGAAGCGCATGGAGGCGCTGGGCGGGGCGGCGTTTGAATATCCCAAAGGCAACGTTTCGTTCTCCCCGGAGGTCTATAAGCTGGTGGCACAGGAAATGCTGACCGAAGCAGGGGTGGAGGTTTACACCAACGCTTATCTCACCGATGCGGCAGTGTGCGACGGGCGGATTCTTGCCGCAATCCTCGAAACCAAAAGCGGCGCCGCGGCAATCGAAGCGGACGTGTTTGCGGACGCCACCGGAGACGGCGACCTTGCCCGCCTTGCCGGCGCGGAAATGTTGCCCGCCCCCGCCGAGGGACTGCAGCCGATGTCGCTTTGCTTTTTGCTGGGCGGAGTGGATACGACCACGCCGCTGTTGCGGGATTGTATTCATCACGACGGGAAAACCGGCGCCTCCGTCAACAAAACGATTCGGGCGCTTCTGCAAAAGGAAGCCGGAAGCGGTTTTGCCCGCTTCGGGGGTCCCTGGTTCAACGTGACGCTTTGCGGGGATGTGCTGGCGGTCAATGTAACGCGCGCCGGGGCGGACGCCTGTGACGGCAAGGCTTTACAGGATGCGGAATTTGCCATGCGCCGGGAGATGTTTGCCATTGTCGCGGTACTGCGGCGCGCGTATCGGGAGTTTGAAAACTGTTACATCATCTCCTCTGCGCCGCTGGTCGGTATCCGCGAAACACGGCACATCCGTGGCGCTTACACCATGACGGGCGACGACCTTCTGCTGGCGCGGCGTTTCCCCGATTGCGTGGCGCTGTGCGCGCACCCGGTGGACATTCACAACACCGCGGACGGCACGCAGATCTGCAAGCGCCTGGAACGCGCGGCGGGCGTGCCCTATCGCGCGATGTACAGCCCTGCGGTGAAAAATCTGCTTTGCCCCAGCCGGTGCGTCTCTGCCGAGCGGGTGGCGTATGCTTCCCTGCGCGTGCAGGCAACGCTGATGGCGCTGGGGCAGGCGGCAGGCGTGGCGGCGGCGCTGTGCCGCCGCACCGGGAACGGTGATGTGGCGGCGGTGGACACCCCGGCGCTCTTACGGGAACTGCACGCCCTTGGCGGTATCACGGAATAATCCGGCGCCCGGAAAGCCCGCATTTTGCGGGCTTTCCGGGCTTTTTTGCAGGCGCTTTGGAAAATCCGACGTTTTTTTGCGCACGGCTCTTGCCAAAACCGGAAAATTGCGGTATAATGATATGATGTATGAGTATGCCGCGCAAGCGGACAAACGAGGAGAAACAATATGAAACTTGGTATCGTAGGACTGCCGAATGTCGGCAAAAGCACGCTGTTCAACGCACTGACCAATGCCGGTGCCGAATCCGCCAACTACCCGTTCTGCACCATTGAGCCGAACGTGGGCGTGGTTGCCGTGCCCGACAGCCGGATGGATTATCTGGCGGAAATGTATCACCCCGAAAAATACACCCCCGCCGTGATCGAATTTGTGGATATTGCAGGGTTGGTTGCGGGCGCCTCCAAGGGCGAGGGACTGGGCAACAAATTCCTTTCCCATATCCGCGAGGTGGACGCCATCATTCACGTGGTGCGGTGCTTCAAGGACGACAACATCATCCACGTGGACGGCAGCGTCAACGCGATGCGGGATCTGGAAACCATCAATATGGAACTGATTTTCTCCGATATGGAGATGCTGGAGCGCCGGATCGACCGCACCAAAAAGGCGATGAAGGGCGACAAGACCCTTGCCGCGGAAATTGCGGTGCTGGAAAAGGTGCAGGCGGCGCTGGAAGCGGGCAATACCGCCCGCACGGTGGAACTGACCGAGGATGAGCGCGCGGTGTTTTCCGACACTCCTCTGCTGACCATGAAGCCCGTGATCTACGTGGCAAACGTCAGCGAAGAGGAGGCAGGCAGAGAGCCGCTGGACAACCCGATGTACGCGGCGCTGAAAGCATATGCCGAGAGCGAGGGCGCCGGGATTCTGCCGGTGTGCGCGCAGATCGAAGCCGAGATTGCGGAACTTTCCGCCGAGGAAAAGAAAGCGTTTCTGGACGACCTCGGTATTGCCGAAAGCGGGCTTGACCGCCTGATCAAAGCAAGTTATGCCCTGCTGGGGCTGATCAGTTTTCTCACGGCGGGTCCCAAAGAGGTGCGCGCATGGACGATCACGAAAGGCACCAAGGCGCCGGGCGCCGCAGGCAAGATTCACAGTGACTTTGAGCGCGGGTTTATCCGCGCGGAAGTCGTGTCGTTTGACGACCTCAAGCGCATCGGCTCGATGAACGGGGTCAAGGAAGCGGGGCTCTTGCGCAGTGAGGGCAAGGACTATGTGATGCAGGACGGGGACATTGTGGTCTTCCGTTTCAACGTCTGATGCGCGCCCGCAAGAAAAAGCACGGGGCGGAGCGGATTGCCGCCTGCTCTGCGCTTCTGATCGAGCATCCGGAAACGCTGAACGGCGACCCCGGCGCGGCTTTCCCCGAACGGCGCCCGGTGCATCTGGAAATCGGCTGTGGCAAAGGCAACTTTGCCTGCGGCATGGCGGCGGCGCACCCGGAGATCAACCTGATCGCGATGGAACGCGTGGCGGATGTGGCGTGTCTCGCACTGGAAAAAGCGCGGGACTGTGCCGATACCCGCCCCGACAATCTGCGGTTTCTCATCGGCAATGCGGAAGCAATCACCGAGTGGTTTGCCCCGCACAGTATTGCTTGCATTTATCTGAATTTCAGCGACCCGTGGCCGAAAAAGGGGCACGCCAAACGGCGCCTGACGCATCGGCTGTTTCTGGAGCGCTACCGGCAGGTGCTGGCGCCGGGCGGGGTGCTTCGCTTCAAGACCGACAATGTGGGACTGTTTGATTTTTCGCTGGAAGAGTTTGAGGCGGCGGGGCTTGCCGTCAGCGACCTTACACGTGACCTGCACCACAGCCCGCAAAACGAGGGCAATGTGATGACGGAATACGAGAAAAACTTCTCCGAAAAAGGCTTCCCCATCCACGCGGTCACCGTACATTTCTGATACCGTTATGGGGGATATTCCCCCGGAAAGGAGTTTTTTATGTACCATATGGACGAGCTGGTGCTCAAAAACCGTTCCTACCGCGCTTTTGACGAGAGCGCGCCGATCACAGAGCAAACGATGACGGAACTGGTGGACCTCGCGCGCAGATGCTCCTCCGGGATGAATCTGCAACCGCTCCGCTACCGGATTCTTTCCACCGCCGTGGACATCGGCAAAATGCTGAACAACTGCCGTTTTGCTTCCTCTCTTGGCATCAAGCTCCCGCCGGAGGACGGCAAGCCCACCGGGTTTATCCTGATTTTTGAGGACAAAGAGACCGAAAGCCCCGCCACGCTGGCGCTCAAAGACGCGGGCATTGCCGCGGCAACAATTCTGCTTGCCGCCACGGAACGCGGTTTCGGCGGTTGTATGTTAGGCAGTTTTGACCCCGCGCGCCTGAACGCCGATTTTGAAATTCCCGATCGCTACACGCCCCTGCTTGCCATTGCGCTGGGCAAACCTGCCGAGACTGTGGTGCTGACCGACGCGCGCGACGGGTCGCTTCGCTACTACCGGGATGAAGCGGGGATTCATTACGTGCCCAAACGCGCGCTGAAAGAAGTGCTGATCTGATGGCGGGCACCCCAAACACGGCGGAGCCCTGTGGCATTCTGCCCATCGACAAACCGGCGGGCAAAACCTCACATGACATTGTGGGGCAGATGCGGCGGCTGTTTCACACCAAACGTGTGGGGCACACCGGCACGCTGGATCCGATGGCGACCGGTGTACTGACGGTTCTGATCGGCAGAGCCGCCAAAGCGGCGGAATACCTGGTCTCGGACCGCAAGACCTACGTGGCGGAGTTACGGTTGGGACTGACCACCGACACGGAGGATACCACCGGGCGGGTGCTGACCGAGTGCCGCGACCTCCCGGCAAGCGATGCGGTTTTTGCCGCGGCACGCTCGTTTCTCGGCACGTATGCGCAGATTCCGCCCATGGTCAGCGCCCTGAAAGTCGGGGGAAAAAAACTGGTTGATCTTGCGCGGAAAGGCATTGAAATTGAGAGAAAGCCCCGTGACGTGATGATTTTTGCGCTGGATTGCCGGGCGACCGACCGGGCGGACACCTATGTACTGACAGTGGAATGTTCCTCCGGCACCTACATCCGCACGCTTTGCGCCGATATCGGCAAAAAACTCGGTTGCGGGGGTGTGATGGCGGCACTGCGCCGCACCGCGGCGGGCGGATATACGCTTGCCGACTGCCGCCCCCCGGCAGCGGTGGAAGCCGTGAAAGAGGCGGAACGCCCCGCACTTCTCCTGCCGGTAGAAACCCTCTTTTCTTCGCTTTTTGCAGTACGTTTGCCGGCATTTTATGAAAAACTGGCAAGGAGCGGGTGTGAAATCTATCAAAAAAAGATCGGCACCGACCACCCGGTCGGCACGCGCGTACGCGTGTGCAATGAGGGCGGGAAATTCTTTGCCCTCGGCGAGGTGCGGGAATATCCGGACGGCAGCGCCGTCAAGCTGATCAAAATATTTGAATTGTAAAATATAAAGGAGAACGCGATGAAACCTTTTATGGGTGCGGATTTTCTGCTTCATACCGAAACGGCAAAACACCTTTATCATGACGTGGCGGAGCATTTGCCAATCATTGACTATCATTGCCACCTCTCGCCGGAGGAGATTGCCAAAAATCGCCGCTATCACAATATCACGGAAGTCTGGCTGTACGGCGATCACTACAAGTGGCGCGCCATGCGTTCCTGCGGCGTGCCCGAACGACTGATCACGGGCGATGGGTCGGACTATGAAAAATTCCGCGCTTACTGCTCCTGCATGCCGAAACTGATCGGCAACCCGCTCTATCATTGGAGCCACCTGGAGTTGCGGCAGTATTTTGATTGCGATCTCATCCTCAACGAGGAAAACTGCGATGAGATTTGGCGGCTGACCGCGGAAAAACTGAGCACGCCGGAACTGGGCGCCCGCAACCTGATTCTCTCCTCCGGCGTGGAGGTGATCGGCACAACCGACGACCCGGCGGATACGCTGGAAGCGCACATGGCGCTGAAGCATGAGGAATTCCCTGTGACGGTGGTCCCCTCTTTCCGCCCCGACCGCGCCGTGGCAGTGAACGCCAAGGGATATGCGGAATACATCGCCAGACTCGGCAAGGCGAACGGCGTGGAGATTTCCGATCTCGATTCGCTGTGCCGGGCGCTTCGCGTGGCGCTGGATCGCTTTGAGGCGGCGGGGTGCCGCGCGGCGGATCACGCCTTTAACGAGGTGTTCCGCTTTGTAAAACCCGACCCGTATCACGCGGGCGAAATCTTCCGCCGCGCGCTTGCCGGCGGCGAGATCAGCACCGAAGATGCGGAACTGTTCCGCGCGCAAATGATGCGTTTCTTTGCCGGAGAATACACCAAACGGCATATGGTAATGCAGTTGCATTTCGGCACGCTGCGCAATCCCAATTCCGTGATGTTCGGCAAACTGGGTGCCGACACGGGCTATGACATTGTGCACGGCGGCAACAGTATCGCAGGGCTTGCGGAACTGTTGGACTACCTGAACAGTGCCGAGATGCTGCCGCGCACCATTCTCTACTCCGTCAACGGGGCTGACAATGAAGCGGTGGCGGTGCTTTGCGGTGCCTTTACGGGGTACGGCGACGGAGAGCCGCGCGTGGTACAGGGCAGCGCCTGGTGGTTCTGTGACCGCATTGACGGGATGCGCGCGCAGATGCGCAGTTTTGCGGGGTTGGCGGCGCTTGGCAAATTTCTCGGCATGCTGACAGACTCCCGCAGTTTTCTCTCCTACCCCCGGCACGCCTATTTCCGCCGGATTCTCTGCGACCTGATCGGCGAATGGGTGGAAAACGGCGAATATCCGAACGACGAAAAAGCGCTCACGGCACTGATCACCGACATTTGCCATGACAACGCGGCGCGTTATTTCGGGTTTGAAACAAAGAAATAATCCGACAGACACGGTGTGAAAACATATACCGAAAGCGGAAAGCAACGCGGTCAAGGAGGCTTTGCAACCTCCCTGACCGCGTTGTTTGTGCGCGTTGCCGAATTTGCCCGCGTCAGTCGGCGGGAAAATGCCCCGCCTCTTTCCCCGGCTTTGTGACGCTTTTTTCATAGAAAGTGACACTTTTTTTATAGCGGCGCCTTACCGCCGGTGATATACTGAAATCACCAAATCCGGAGGTGAAAAATGTTTGACAAAAAGTGCTTTGCCGGGGACGGCAAACGGGATTTTCTCTTTGCACACCCGATAGACAGACCCCTGCGGGTTCTGCAAATGACCGATATTCAGACCGTGGGGTTGCAATGGACGCGCAACGCCACCCGTGACCGCCAGATCCGCGGCGCGTATTTCAAAAACGGCGTGTACGGGATGGAAGAACGGGCATATGCGCACATCCGCGCACTGGTCAGAGAAACCGACCCCGACCTGATTCTGCTGACCGGCGACAATATCTACGGCGAGTTTGACGACGTGGGCGTGATGCTTGCCGAACTGATTGAGGTGTTTGAGGAAATCGGGCTTCCCTGGGCGACCACCTTCGGCAATCACGACCCCGAAAGCCGGATTGGCATTGACCGGATTTGTGCTGCGTATGAAGCCGCGCCCCATTGCCTGTTCCGGCGCGGAAACGTAACGGGCAACGCCAACTACTCCATCGGCATTACGACCCCGGACGGGGTGATTTTTACCCTGTTTTTGCTGGACACAGGTGGGTGCCGCCCGGTGGGAAATCCGGGCGCGCCGGAAGAAGGGCTGACCCCCGACAACCCGGATTTTGACAAGCTGGAACACCGCAACCGCATTGCACAAGATCAGATGAACTGGTACAAATGGGCGGCAGACGGTGTGAGAAACGCCGTGTTTTTGCACATTGCGCCGCATATTTTTCTCACCGCTCTGAGTGAGCGCTACGGCTTTCGCCCCGGCAAGGAGGTTTATCTTGACGGAGAAGACTGCGGACAGTATGTGGAGCAGATGAGAGAAGCGGACTTCACCGACCCTGACGGCACCTTTTTTGAAATTCTGAAAAAGAACAACTGCGCCGCCGTATTCGCCGGGCACCAGCACAAAAACAACATGATTCTGAGGGACTATCAGGGCATCACCCTCGGCTACGGGCAAAAGACCGGATTCTGTACCTTCTGGTCTCCGGGCGCCACGGGCGGTACCCTGCACGAAATCACGGCAAACGGAGAGCTTTTCAGCCGGCATATCACACGCGGCTGACAGTTTTTGCAATTTTTAACAGCGGAAACTTGCAATTTTCTCAAAAAGAATTGCATTTTTCCGCTGTTTATGTTATACTGTTCTATATATTCCTTTTAAGGAGGATGTTGCAATGGCGGATATGGATTTCGCAGGTTTCAGCCTGCTTTACCCCAATGCGGAAAGCAAAACCGCGCACTATGCGGGTACCGACAAGCCGAAAATTGATGAGTTTACTCTGGAGGAGCTGGGGCTTGCCGAGGTTCTGCCCCTCAAAAACTCCCGCATTTCGGATTTTATCACCGGCGACCCGGAGGTCATCCGTTACCGGCAGGCGGTGTTTGGCGATCTGCTTTCCCACGAAGAACTGAGCCACACGTTTTCCAAACTGATGCCGGTGCTGTTTGATATTATGGAGTTGCGGCGGCTGGAGAGCGACAGCGGCGACACGGCGGATTATCTTTCCAGCATGACCGAGATCGAGTTGTATATTTCCAGTATCGACATCCTGTACGAGGGGATCTGCAAAAGCGGATCGCATTATGACAGCGCAGCGTTTTCCGGGCTTTCCGCCCGCATTGCGGAGCTGGTAGAAAGCGATTATTACGCAGAGCTCAACGAGAGATTGTCGGAACTGACCGGCCGGGTGCGCGAAATCAAAAGCGTGACCATCGGGGTCAATCTGGACGCGCAGTTGCGCCCGCGGGAAGCCGGCGTGCTTTCCATTAACCCGGAGGTCTTTCACTCCGGCGACACCCTGCAAAAAATCCTCCATCTCAATTTCAAAGACGACGGCTACACCTGCATTGCCAAACTGACGCCTTTCGGCAAAAAGCAGAACGAAAATCAGAAAACCGCCCTCTCGCTTGCCTTCACCTCCGCCATCAATGACGTTTACCGCCAGTCGCTCCGCTCCTGGAAAAAAATCGTACAGACCTACGTGCTGGAAAACACGGATTTTCTGCTGGGGTTGCTGCCGGAATTTGAGTTCCTGCAAAAAGCCACCAATCTGATGCGGGCGCTGAAAGTCAAAGGCAACAACCTCTGCGTGCCGGTCATCCGCCCCGCAGCGGAACGGGTCTATCGCGCGGTTGCGCTTTACAATCCCGCCGTCGCGCTGAAAGTGGACGACCCGATCGTGACCAACGACCTGATTTTTGACGAAAACGCCACCATCTATGTGCTGACAGGTCCCAACCGGGGCGGCAAATCCGTCATTACCTGCGCGATGGGTCTCTCTCAGGCGATGACACAACTGGGAATGTTTGTGCCCGCGGACGAGGCGGAAATCAGCCCGGTGGACGGGATTTTCACCCACTTTCCCACCGGCGCGGACGACACAATCGACAAAGGGCGCCTTGGCGAGGAATGCGCCCGTCTTGGTGAGATTTTCGACAACGTGACCGCCGAAAGTCTTGTGTTGCTTGACGAATCGCTTTCCTCCACCGGCTCCTATGAGGCCTCCTATATCGCCTCCGAGGTGCTGGCAGGGCTTTCCCGTGTGGGGTGTCACTGTATTTTCTCCACCCACCTGCACGAACTGGCAGCGGAAATCGACCGCATCAACGAGCGGGCGAAAAAGGAGGGCGGAGCGCCGATTGACACGCTGGTGGCAGGCATTGAGGAGGCGGGCAAACGCTCCTTCCGGATTCTGCGCGCCAAGCCGGACGGCAAGAGCTACGCCCGCGACATTGCGAGAAAATACGGGCTGACCTACGACAACATCATCGAAAAAATCAATCACCATATGAAAGGAGACTGACGGATGGAAAAGGCAATCCTGCAAGCGCTGGAAGACCACGCCAACCTGACCCCCGCACAACTCGCCGCAATGTGCGGCAAAGAGACCGGGGACGTAAAAAAACTGATTGAAACCTATGAGGAAAACGGTGTGATTCTCGGCTATAAAACCATCATCGACTGGGATAAAACCGACCGGGAATATGTTTCGGCACTGATCGAGGTCAAAATCACCCCGCAGCGCGACCGCGGCTTTGACCGGGTCGCGGAGCAGATTTACAGTTACCCGGAGGTGCAAAGCCTTTATCTGATGTCCGGCGGGTTTGACCTTGCCGTGCTGATCGAGGGAAAGACCATGAAGGAGGTTGCATACTTTGTGGCGCAGAAACTGGCGCCGATTGAGGACGTAATCTCCACCGCCACCCACTTTGTCCTGCGCAAATACAAGGACAAGGGCATCGTCTACGGGGCGCCGGAGAAGGACGAGAGAGGAAACTGCAACTGATATGGACTACGCTTCTCTGCTTTCCC
>URMC01000002.1 GCA_900548735.1 uncultured Eubacteriales bacterium
CAGCTACGGCAATTTCTCCGGCGCTCTCGGCGATTTTCTGCGCAGTCCCGTGTTTTTTCTGCTGATCTTTCTGTTCAGCTACAACATTCTGACAAGCCTTGTCAACATACTCAAGAACGCGGTCAGCCGCATTTCGGGCGAACTGGTCGTGCGGACTGTCAAGCTGGAGATCATGAACAAGGCAAAGGAGCTGGATCTGCAGTCCTTTGACCTCCCCGCTTTCTATGAAAAGCTGGAAAATGCCAACCGCGAAGCGGGAAACCGCCCCGTCCAGATCCTGTCCTCCACCTTCTCCGTGGTCAGCGCGATTATTACGCTGATCTCCTACGTTATCATCCTCGCCTCGGTGCTCTGGTGGGCGGCACTGGTCATCGTTGCCGTGTCGATTCCCTCCGCAATCATCAATTTTTACTACCGGCACAAGAACTTTGAGTATATGCGCCGCCGCTCGCACGACCGTCGGCAGATGTCCTACTACTCCGACCTGCTGGTCAACAAGGACCTTGCCAAGGAGATCCGCATCTTCGACCTGTCGGATACCTTCATTGGCAGGTACCGCACCGTGTTCGACAAGTACTTTTCCGGAATCCGGACGCTGATCCTGCGGGAAAACATCTGGCACGTCATCATCATCGTGGTGTCCTCGGTGGTCAACTGCTGTTTCTATGCTTACTTTGCCTATCTCGTAATCAGCGGCAGGCAGATGATCGGCGACTATACGCTCTACACCGGCGCGCTGACCTCCATCGCCTCGGGCGTGACCACACTGATCACCACTTCCGCCACGATTTACGAAGGCACGCTGTTTGTGGATAACCTGCTCTCCTTCCTGCACGAAAAGCCCACCGTGGTGCCGCGCCTTGCGGTGCCGGAGCAGCCGGTGCGCGGGGGCGCGCACACGATCGAACTGCGCGACGTCAGCTTCACCTACCCCGCCGCGACAAAGCCGGTGCTGGATCACATCAACCTCACGCTCCGCCCCGGGGAGACCGTGGCGCTGGTCGGCGTGAACGGCGCGGGCAAAACCACCCTGATCAAACTGCTGACAAGACTCTATGACCCTACGGAGGGCGAAATTCTGCTCGACGGCAAGGATCTGCGTGACTACGACGTGAAGGAACTGCGCCGCCTGTTCGGCGTGGTGTTTCAGGATTTCGGCAAATACGCCGCCACGGCGGAAGAAAACATCCGCTTCGGCAATCTGAAAAGAGAAGCCGATCGGAGCGCCGTGGAGGAAGCGGCGCGGCACGCGGGCGCCGATACGTTTATCGGCAAACTGCAAAAGGGCTACGACACCCAGCTGATGCGCTTTTTCGACCGCGAGGGCGCGGAGCTTTCCGGCGGTCAGTGGCAAAAACTCTCCATCGCGCGGGCGTTTTACAGTGACGCGGACATTCTCATTCTCGATGAGCCGACCGCTTCGCTTGACCCGCTGGCGGAGCAGGAGGTTTTTCGCCAGTTTGACGAGTTGCGGGAGGGCAAAACCACGGTCTTTGTCTCCCACCGGCTCTCCTCCGCCACACTTGCCAGCAAGATCGTGGTGCTGGAAAACGGCAGGGTCGCCGAGGAGGGTACGCACCGCGAACTGATGGAGAAAAACGGCATTTATGCCCTTCTTTTCCGCACGCAGGCAGAAAGATATCTCGAAAATGCAGGAAACGGGCGGGAAGAAATGCAATAAATCCCGGAAACGACCTTTTTCCTCTTGACATTTCGTTGCTGTATACCTTATAATATAACAAGCGGCGTTGCTGCCGCTTGTTTTTTACTTTGCAGAAAAGGAGGCAACTATGCTGACAAAGGTTGTGAAATTCGGCGGGAGCTCCCTTGCCGACGCCGCGCACTTCCGCCGGGTGGCGGACATCATCCGCAGTGACCCTGCGCGCCGCTTTGTCGTCCCCTCCGCGCCCGGCAAACGCAGCAAGCACGATACCAAGGTGACCGATATGCTGTACCGTTGCTACGAAATGATCCGCAACCGGGAAAACATTGAGGAATACTACAAAAAAATCACCCATCGCTACAACACCATCATTGAGGAACTGGGGCTGGATTTTGACATCTCCGGAGAACTGGAATACATCAAAAACGCGATGCTTCACGCCTCCGGGCGGGATTTTGCCGCCTCCCGCGGGGAGTATCTGAACGGGCTGATTCTTGCCAAATACTTAGGGTTTGATTTTGTGGACGCGGAAACCGTGATTTTCTTCCGCGAGAACGGCAGTTTCGATGAAGAACGCACCAACGACGAGCTGGGCACCGAACTCAAAAAGCACAAAAATGCCGTTATCCCCGGCTTTTACGGCTGTATGCCCAACGGCACCGTAAAAACCTTTACCCGCGGCGGGTCGGATGTGACCGGCTCCATCGTGGCGCGGGCGGTCGGCGCCGATCTTTACGAAAACTGGACGGATGTTTCCGGCTTTCTGATGGCGGACCCCCGCGTGGTGGAAAACCCGCCCACAATCGAGACCATCACTTACCGGGAACTGCGGGAGCTTGCCTATATGGGGGCGACCGTTCTGCACGACGAGGCGATCTTCCCCGTGCGCTATACCGGCATCCCGATCAACATCCGCAACACCAACGCGCCGGATGACCCCGGCACCATGATCGTGCGGGAGGCAGGGGGCGCTGACCCCCGGCATGTGATTACCGGAATCGCGGGCAAAAGAAACTTCTCGGTCATCGCCATCGAAAAAGATATGATGAACGCCGAAATCGGCTTCGGGCGCAAAGTGCTGGAGGTGCTGGAAAACTACGATATTTCGTTTGAACACCTGCCCTCCGGTATTGATACAATGTGCGTGATCGTGCCGACTGAGGCGCTGGAGGGAAAGCGGGAGCAGTTGCTTCGCTCCATCCAGCGGCAGACCCATGCCGACCACATTGAAATTCAGGACGGGATGTGCCTGATTGCCGTGGTGGGGCGCGGCATGGTACGTGCCAAAGGGACCGCGGCGCGCGTTTGTGACGCGGTGTCGGGCGCCGGGGTCAACATCCGGATGATCGACCAGGGGTCCAGCGAACTCAATATCATTCTCGGCGTGGATAACGGCGCGTATGAAACCGCGCTGTCCGCTATTTTCCGGGAATTTGTCAAATAAGAGGAGCAAAAAATGGATTGTCTGTTCTGCAAAATCATAAAAGGGGAAATCCCCTCGACCAAAGTTTTTGAAAACGAGTGGGTATACGCGTTTCGTGACATCAACCCGCAGGCGCCCGTGCACGTGCTGGTCATCCCGAAAGAGCATATTCCGGGCGCCGACGGCATCACCGCCGCCAACAGCGCCGCGGTGGCGCACGTGTTTGAGGCAATCCCCGTGATTGCCGCAGGCGAGGGGCTGACGAACGGCTACCGCGTGATCACCAACTGCGGAGAAGACGGGTGCCAGAGCGTACGCCACCTGCATTTCCACCTGCTCGGCGGCAAAAAACTGCCTGAAAATATGGGCGAATGACCGCATTTCCCGTTTTTGACGTGCACACGCACGTCTACCCGGACGAGCTGGCGCCGAAAGCCACCGCGGGGTTGCACCGCTTTTACGGCGACCTGGAAATTCACGGCAAGGGCACCTTTGCCGAACTTGCCGCCCACTCGGCGGCGTGCGGCGTGCGCGGATTTTTGCTGCTTGCCGTGGCGACCAATGCGCATCAGGTGCCGCACGTGAACGATTTTGCGGCAAAGACCGTTGCCGCCGCGCGGCGCGCGGGATTTCTTGCCGCGGGCTTTGCCGGGATGCACCAAGACTTCCCCGACCCTGCGGGAGAGCTGGAACGCGCGGTCTCGCTGGGATTATCGGGCGTGAAGATTCATCCGGACATTCAGGGCGTAAATCTGGATGACCCGCGCTTTTTCCCGCTTTACGCGGCATTGGAGGAAAAGGGGTTGCCCGTGTGCTTTCATATGGGCGACAACCGGGCGGAATACGCGTTTTCCCGCACGGAGCGGCTGCTTGCGCTGACCGGGCGTTTCCCGCGCCTGCGCGTGATTGCCGCGCACCTCGGCGGCTACCGCGCGTGGGAGCATGTGCAGGCGCTTGCCGCGTGCCCGAACGTGTGGTTTGACGCTTCCAGCACCATGGATTTTCTCTCCCCGGAAGAAGAGGGGCGTCTCATCCGTGCCCTCGGCGTTTCCCGCGTGATGTTCGGCACCGATTACCCGGTGCGCAGTGTGCGGGAGGAGTTGCCGCGTTTCCTTGCCCTGCCGGGGTTGACTGACGAAGAAAAGAAAGCGATTTTATATGACAATGCCATCGGTTTTCTCGGGCTTTGACGCGCCCGATCTCTGGGAACGCTTGGAAAATGAGTCCCGCGACATCCTGCTGTACGGGATGGGCAACGGGGCGGACAAGATTCTTACCGTGCTGTCGCGGCGCGGCATTCCCGTGGCGGGGATTTTTGCCAGCGACGGATTTGTGCGCGGGCACTCGTTTCACGGGATGCCGGTGCGCTCCTTTTCCGAAATCGAGGCGACCTATCCGCCCGGCGGGTGTGTGATTCTTCCGGCGTTCGGCTCCTCCCGTGCGGAGGTGCTGACCCTTTTTGACCGCGTGGCGGCGCGCTATGAGTTGCTGGTGCCGGATGTGCCGGTCTGCGGCGAAACCCTGTTTGACCGCGCCTTTTTCACGGCGCACACCGAAGACTTTCTCGCCGCGCGGGGGCTGTTTGCGGACGAGGAATCCCGCCGGATTTTCGATTTGGTAATCCGCGCCAGGCTGACCGGAAGTTACGAAACGCTGATGGCGGCGGTCAGCCCCGCGGACACGGCGGAACTGCTCTCGCTCTCCACCGTGACCCGCGCCGGGGATTTCGGCGCTTACAACGGCGACACGGCAAGAGAACTGATCGGCGCGGCACCGGGGCTTTCCTACCTTCTTTGTGCGGAGCCCGACCCGCGCAGTTTCAAAAAACTCTCCGAATGGGCGGCAACGTGCGAACGCCCGCAGATCGACTGCCGCCGCGCGGCGGTGAGCGACCGGGCGGGGGCGTTGGCGTTTGACGCCTCGGGCAACCGCAACGCGGGCGCCGCCACCGGGCGCGCCACCGCCACGGTAAGCGCCGACACGGTGGACGCGCTGTTTGCCGGCGCGCCCGCGGATTACCTAAAATTTGATGTGGAAGGCTCGGAAGCGGCGGCATTGCTCGGCTCCGCCGGGACGATTGCCCGCTTTGCCCCGCGCCTGAAAATCGCCTGCTACCACCGGGCGGAAGATCTTTTTGCCCTGCCGCAACTTGCTCATCGGCTCTGCCCCTCTTACCGGCTGTATCTGCGCCGGGCAAGGAGCGTACCGGCATGGGATATTGACCTGCTTTGCCGGGTCTGAAAGGAGTTTGAAATGGATATGACGTTAAAACCTCTTGCGCTTTTCCCTTTTACTTCGAAAGAAATCAAGCCCCGCGGCTGGATGCGTCGCCAACTGGAAATTCAGGCGGCGGGGCTGGCGGGAAATCTGGACAAAATCTGGCCCGACGTGGCGGACAGCAGCTGGATCGGCGGATCTCATGACTCATGGGAGCGCGTGCCGTACTGGCTGGACGGGTTTATCCCGCTTGCCTATCTGCTGGACGACGAGGATCTCAAAGCCAGAGCCAAAAAATACATTGACGCGATTCTCGCACGGCAGGAGCCGGACGGCTGGCTCTGCCCCTGCGAGCGCAAAGAGCGTTCACGCTATGACACCTGGGCGCTGGAACTGATCTCCAAAGTGCTGGTGCTGTGGTACGACTGCTCCGGCGACGAGCGCGTCCCGAACGCGCTGTACCGCGCGATGAAGCAGTTTGACCGCCATACCGACCGGCATCTGGTGCTGGACTGGGGCTCTACGCGCTGGTTTGAGGTGTTGTTTGCCCTTTACCGCCTGTATGAATGGTACGGCGAAGAGTGGATTCTCTCGCTTGCCGACAAAATGGGGGCTATCGGAGTGGACTGGAAGCGGGTTTTCACCCGCTGGCAATACGAAAAGCCGCGCTACGGCGACCGCGCGACCTGGGGGCAGCTTCACCACGTGGTCAACAATGAGATGATGCTGAAATCCGCGGCGCTTTACAGCCGCGTGAGCGGGGAGGACCCCACCGCGTTTTTTGAAGAGGTCTGGGGCAAGCTGAGCGCCGCGCACGGTCAGCCTTACGGCGTTTTTTCGGGTGACGAGTGCCTTGCCGGCACCTCTCCGATCGCCGGGACCGAGCTTTGCTCGGTGGTGGAGGCAATGTTCTCCTTTGAAACGCTCCTGTCGGTCACGGGTGACCCCGCCTTTGCCGACAAAACCGAATTTGCGGGCTTCAATGCCCTGCCGGCGACCCTGTCGCCCGATATGTGGACGCATCAGTATGTGCAGATGGCAAATCAGATTGCCTGCCGCGTCATCCCGAAGGAAGCCGTGCACTTCACCACCAACACGGGCGAGGCGCACCTGTACGGGTTGGAGCCGCACTACGGCTGCTGCACCTCCAATATGGGTCAGGGTTTCCCCAAACTGTGCCTTTCCTCGTTCTTCCGGAAAGGCAACGGCATTGCCAGCGCCGTGCTGGTGCCTGCCGAACTGCACACGCAGATCGACAGCGCGGACGTATGCGTGACGCTGGACACCGACTACCCGTTCCGCGGGAGCCTGACCTATACGGTCAGCGTCAGCCATCCGGTTCGGTTTCCGTTTTTCATCCGCATCCCCGGTTTTGCCAAAAGCGCCACGGTGGACGGAAAGCCCGCTGCCCCCGGCGCGTTTTTCGAGATCGACCGGGAGTGGAGCGGCAGTACGACCGTGCAGGCGGAGCTTTCGTTTGACGCCGAACTGCGTGCCGGCTATGACGGGATGAAGAGCGTGGTGCGCGGGCCCCTGTTATTTGCACTGAATATTGACGCCGAGTGGCACCCGCTGGAATACGTGCGAGACGGCGTGGTGCGCAAATTTCCGTATTGCGACTATGAACTGCTGCCCGCCTCCGAGTGGCAGTATGCCCTTGCCGGAACGGACTTTACCCCGGTGGAACTGCCGCTTGACGGTGCCTGCCGTTTCTCCCCGGAGAGTGCACCGCTTGCACTGGAAACGGATCTGGTGCGCATTGACTGGGGGGAGGCAAACGGCGTTGCCGCCGCCACCCCGCGCGACCGCACGCCGATCGGCGAAAAGGTCAGAGCGCGCCTGATTCCTTACGGTTGTACCAACCTGCGGCTCTCGGTGATGCCATTTGCCGGCATTGCGCCGATTTCAGAAGAACAGCAGGATCATTAAATGAACAAAATCACACTTTTCCTGAAAGGCATTGTCATCGGCTTTGCCAGCCTTGCCGTGCCGGGTCTGAGCGCCAGCACCATCGCCATTGTCCTTTTCGTCTACTATGATATGATCTACGCGATCAGCCATATCCTGAAACAGCCGCGCAAGAGCATTTCATTTCTCGGCGTGCTGCTGGCAGGATACGGCGTGGGCGCGCTGTTCGGCGCGGTGATGGTCAACACGCTCTATATCCGCTTTACCGTGCCCGTGGTGGCTGCGGTGCTGGGGTTTCTCATCGGCAGTATCCCCCGCACGGCAGTGGACAACAAAGAGAACTTCAAACACGTGCCGGACATTCTGATTATGCTGGTTGTCGGCGCGGTGTTCATCGTTTACTCGCTGGTTATCACCAACGGGCAGGCAGTCTCTTTTGAGGTCATCCGTTTCCCCAAAGACTACATCATCATGTTCTGCGTGGGGTTGATTACCTCCACCACACTGGTGGTACCGGGGGTAGACTTTGCCGTCACCCTGATGGCAATGGGCTATTATTACGCCTTTATCGGGCTGACCGGAAACCTTGTGGTGGGGCTGGTGCACCCGCCGTACAACGGCTATTACTTCCAACAGTTGTTTTTACTGCTGATCTACCTGATCGGCTACGGTGTGGGGTCGTTCCTGTTCTCCAAAGGGCTTCGTTACGTCATCAAGCGCTTCCCGCGGCAGTTGCAGAGCGTGAACGTGGCACTGATTTTTGTGGCGCCGGTGATCGTAATCGAAAAATGCGTGCTCACCAACCCGCTGGTGAATCTGATGCACACTTCGTGGAAACAGTGGGTCTGGGCATTTATCACTTTTGCGGCGGGCTATTTTGCCTATACGTGGGTACCGATGCTCTGCCGCCACCTGCACCTGATTCCGCAGAACTCCGCGGAGATCATCGCCAAAGAGGCGGACGCGGCGCGGCATGACATCCCGGTAGAGCAGGTATTGGAGAAAGAAAAGAAAGAAGAACAGTCAGAGCAGCCGATCGACGACCCGTTTGATCAGAAATAAGAAAAAAGCACCCGGATTTTTCCGGGTGCTTCTTTTTATTTATGTGCCGGAATCCCGGCGCGCGCCTGTTATCTTTGCACTCTCCCGCTGCCGTCACCGCCGGCAAGCTGCTCCACCTCGCTCACGCTGACTAAGTTGTAGTCGCCCTCGATGGTGTGCTTGAGGCACCCTGCCGCCACGGCAAATTCCAGCGCGTCCTGATCGTTTTTCCCGCTTTGCAGGGCGTAAATCAACCCGGCGCCAAAGCCGTCTCCCCCGCCCACACGGTCCACAATGTGCATCGCATATTTGCGGGAGAAAACCGAATCCTTGCCATTGTACATCATCGCCGCCCAGTTGTTGTCGGAAGCGGAAATGCTTTCCCGCAGGGTCATCGCCACCTTGGAAAAGCCATAGCGCCCGCAGAGTTCGCGGGCAATGCGGGTATAGCCGGCGGGGGTCAGCACGCCGTCAAACAGTTCGTTTGCGGTCGGGGTAATGCCGAAAACGTCCTTTGCCTGCCCGTCATTGGTAATGCAGACGTCCACAAAAGGCATCAGTTCACCGATGACCTTTGCCGCCTTTTCGCGCGACCACAGGTTTTGCCGGTAGTTGACATCGGCTGAGACCGTCAGCCCCATCCGTTTGGCGGTTTTTGCCGCCACCATTGTAATCGCCGCTACATTATCGCCAAGAGCCGGGGTAATGCCGGTAAAATGGAACCATCCGGCGCCCTCAAAAATTTTCTCCCAGTCAAAATCGGCGGGGTCTGCCAGCGCCATGGAGGAGCCGGCACGGTCATACACCACCTTGGAGGGGCGCTGCGACGCGCCTTTTTCCAGGTAGTAGAGCCCGAGGCGAGGTCCCCCCCGCACAATGCCGGAAACCCCTACCCCGAAGCGACGGAGCGAATTGATCGCCGCCCCCGCAATATCGTTTTGCGGCAGTTTGGTCACAAATTCCGCCTCGGTGCCGAAGTTGGCAAGCGACACGGCAACGTTTGCTTCCGCGCCCCCGAAGACCGCGCCGAAACGATCCGCCTGTGAAAAGCGGAGATAGCCCTCCGGCGCCAGACGTAACATCAATTCTCCAAAGCATATGGTTTTCATCTGTTATCCCTCCCGGTCACGCATGGACCAGCGCCACGGCGCGGGCAGTTTTTTCCCGAATCTCGTCGGGCGTCCCCTTCACCATCCAACTGCCGCCGCAGGCGATGATTTTGGGGAACGCGAGATAATCTTTCACATTCTCCTCATTGACCCCGCCGGTCGGGAGAAAGCGCATCGCCGGGAACGCGGCGGAAAGCGCCTTGATGGTGCCAAGACCGCCGAAATCGGAGGCAGGGAAGAATTTCACGATCTCCAGCCCCGCGTCCATCGCGGCAATGATTTCGGTCGGGGTGACACAGCCGGGCAGATACAGCACGCCCTTTCTGCGGCAAACCTCTGCCACCGCAGGGGAAAAGCCGGGGCCTACAATAAATTTTGCCCCGCACGCAATCGCGTGCTCCGCCTGATCCGCGCGCACCACCGTGCCGGCGCCGATCAGCATTTCCGGGAATTTTTCGCACGCCAGGCGGATTGCCGCCGCCGCGCACTCGGTGCGGAAGGTGATCTCCGCTACGGGAAGCCCGCCGTCGCACAGTGCCTGCATGGTCGGCTCCGTATCCCCGATGTTTGCCAGCACCACAACCGGCACGATTTTCAGTTTCTGAATCTGTTCTGTCAGTTCCATCTGTTTTCCCCTTTGCTTCAAACTGCTTTTAGCATACCGCCGTCCGCCGCTTTTGTCAAGCCGCGTGGGGGTTCTTCTCTTTCTTTTTCTCTTTTATTGTGTGCCACAGCTGCCACAATGGCAGTGCCGCCAGCGCCGCAATCAGCAGATACACGAAAAGATTGCCGATATAAGAGTAGAGCGTGCGCCCGGTATTCAGATACACGGTGCCCACCGTCATCCCCTCGGTCATCGGTGCCAGCACCCCCTCGGTCTTGCCCTTGGGCGTAATGATGTCGGTAATGCCGGTGTCGGCGGCACGCACGAAATAACGGTTGCTCTCGATTGCACGATAGCGCGCCTGATTGTTGTGCATATACGCGGCGGCAGAGTCGGTAAACCAGGAGTCATTGGTGGGCAAAATTATCACGTTGGCACCGTCGCGCACGCTTTGCAATGTCAGCACCTCGTAAATGGAATCAAAGCAGATCAGCGTGCCGATCTTCCCCCACTTGGTGTCCACCAGCTCACTGCTCTGGCCGGGGGTCAGATCCTCGGTCAGCATGCCGATATCGGCAAACACCGGCACCACTACCTCCGCCACCCGGCGGAAGGGCACATACTCGCCAAAGGGCACCAGCTTTCTTTTTTTGTAAACCGTATCGTCCACCCCGCCGTCCGGGTACACGGTAAACACGGCGTTGTACTCCTCGCCGTTTTCGCCTGCCGCAAACGCGCCGCAACGGATGGTTATCCCATAGGTCGTGGCAAGCCCGCAGATATACTCCCGCAACGGCGTGCCCTCATCCATATAAAAAGGCAGAAAGGTTTCGGGAAAGACCACCATGTCCGCCCCTGCATCTGCGGCTTTGGCGGTATAGCTTTCGTAAACCTCTTTGGTGCGCTGGGTATACTCGGCATTCCACTTTTCCGCGGAGCCGACATTGCCCTGCACCGCGGCAATCACCATGCTGTTGCCCTTGCCCACGTCCGCGGTGCAATAGCCGATTACCCCGCATACGGTGTGAAAAACAACCACCCCTGCGGCAAGTATCGCCGCAGTGCGGCGCCCCGCCGGGTGCAGGAGCAGAAAAGCAATCAACCCGTTGAACAGACACAGGCAGAATGTGATGAAATAGGTGCCGAACAGTGCCGCGCTGTTCGGGAGGAACGGCATTTCGATCTGCCCCAGCGCCAGCCGCGCCCACGGCACGCCCACAAAAGTGTGCGTGAGGCACCACTCCAACACCGCGTAAAGCCCGGAAAAGAGAAGCGGCATCATCAGCGGGAATTTCTTCACGGGGGCCGTGCGGCAAAGCGCCGCAAACAGCGGGAAAAGGCAGGCGCTGATCACCGCGTGCAGGAGCGACAACCCCACCCAGCAAAGCGCCACGGTCAGCGCCGCCTGCCCTTTGGTGATCCCGGCAAAGCTCATTGGATAGAGTGCCAGAAACCAATAATAATTGACAAGGTAAAACGGGAAAAAGTAGAAAAAGCCGTAGCGGTAAAACCGCCGCACGCGGGTCTTCCCCTCCTCCGCGCGGCAAAACAGGAAAAGAAGCGCCGGAATCATGCTGACAAACCCAAGCACCCCCGCTTTCGGGAAAAGCAGCGGCAGTGCCGTCAGGGCGGCGTTGATCGGCAATATCCACGGATACGTGATGAGTTTTGCGGCATTTTTCATCGCACTTCTCCTTTCATGCAAAATCTTTCAAAAACCAGACGTCCTCCCGCGGGATGGCAAATTCTCTCCCGCGCAGGTACCCCAGCACCCCGCTGTCATCGGCAAAATCAAACCGCAGTTTCCACGCGTAAAGCGCCTGATATTTATAGCCCCCCGCGCGGTCGTCACGGTTGTGACCGTACTTCCCGTCGCCCAACAACGGGTGCCCGATGAACGCGAGGTGTGCGCGGATCTGATGCGTGCGCCCGGTCACCAATTCCACTTCCAATAAGCTCCGGTCGCCTTTCTCGGTAAGCACACGGTATTTGGTGATGATGTTTTTGACGCCCGGCAACGGCTTTTCTGATACCGTTACGGTATTTGTGGCGGCGTCCTTGCGCAAAAAGCCGGTCAGCGTTGCCGCTTTTTGCGGCATTTTGCCGTGCACGGCGCAAAGATAAAATTTGGAGGTCTCGTTTTGCTTGATTTTCTCATTCATCTCGCGCAGAGCCTCGGCGTTTTTCGCGGCAATCACGATGCCGCCCGTGTTGCGGTCAATCCGGTTGCAAAGCGCCGGCGCAAACGACTGCTCCCTCTCCGGGTCGTATTCCCCTTTTTGGTAGAGGTAGGCTTTCACGTGCAAAATCAGGGTGTTTTCCCCTCCGTCCGTGTCCTCGTGTACAAGAACCCCGGGGCGCTTGTTTAACAGGAGAATGTTTTCATCCTCGTAAATTACCGACAGTTTAGGGCGGATATTGGAAAGCGTTCCGGTGTCCCCGGTCGGCACGTCAAAAAACTCGTCTCGCAGGAAAAGCTGAATCGTATCCCCCGCCGCCAGCATCTGATTTTCCTTGGCGCGCGCACGGTTGACCTTGATTTTTTTGGTGCGGATGGCTTTGTACATCATGGAAAAAGGCAACCCGCGCACTGCTTTGGACAGGAATTTGTCCAAGCGTTGCCCCGCGTCGTTTTTCCCTACGGTCAGTTCTCTCATCTCCATCCTCCCTTTTGCCGACAAAACAGGATATATAAGAAATTCGGCAGTATGTGCTGCCGAATTTCAGAAAGTTTGCAACTTACAGCGTGCCGAAGATACGGTCGCCCGCGTCACCAAGACCCGGAATGATGTATGCGTGCTCGTTGAGGCACTCATCCAGCGCCGCGGTGTAAATTTCCACATCCGGGTGCGCCTCCTGCACTCTCTTTACGCCTTCGGGCGCCGCCACCAGGCACATAAAGCGGATGTGCGTGCAGCCGTGCTCTTTGAGTTTGGAAAGTGCGTCCACAGCGGAGCCGCCGGTTGCCAGCATCGGGTCAACCAGAATCACCAGTCTCTGCTCAATGTCGGCGGGCAGTTTGCAGTAGTATTCCACCGGCTCGTGCGTTTCGGGGTCACGGTACATCCCGATGTGACCGACCTTGGCGACCGGAACCAGGCTCTGCAGCCCGTCTACCATGCCAAGACCCGCGCGCAGGATCGGCACGATGGCGATTTTTTTGCCGGAGATCATTTTAGCGTCCATTTTGGTGATGGGGGTCTCGATATGCACGGTCTCCAGCGGCAGATCGCGCGTGAGTTCGTAGCCCATCAGCATCGCGATCTCGTTCAGCAGTTCGCGAAAGTCTTTGGAGCCGGTTTTTTTGTTACGCATAATGGAAAGCTTATGGGTGATGAGGGGGTGATCAATCACGTGTAAGTTACTCATTTTCGTTCTCCTTTGCTTTATTTCGCATTTTATTATACTCCACTCTTCCCCGTTTTTCAAGAGAAAATGAAAAAAAGTGCAAAAGTTTTCACGCCTTTGTTGACCGGAAAGGGCAAACGTGTTAAAATATAAAATGATATGAAAGAAAAGGACTGGGTCTATGGCAGAAAAAACCTATACCGTTGCGGTACTGACGCAGGGCTGCAAGGTCAACCAATATGAAAGCGAAGCTATCGCCGAGGCGTTTGAGCGCGTGGGTTTTCGCGTGCTTTCCGGCGATGAGGTGTGTGACGCATACGTCATCAACACCTGTACCGTGACCGGGGAATCCGACCGCAAGGCGGGGCAACTGATCCGGCGGGTACATCATCTGGCGCCGGGGGCAAAAATTTTAGTGACCGGGTGCTTCTCACAGGCGCGCCCGGAGGCGGCGGCAAGCATCCCCGGTGTGGATTTTGTGTGCGGCAACCGTGACAAGCTCTCGGTTGTATCGGCGGCGGTGCGTCTCTTGGAAGAGCCGGCGCAAGAGGGTGCGCCCGTGCCGGTGATCGGGGATATGGAGAGCGCCGCGTTTGAGAAAATGACCATTACGAAATTCGAGCGCACGCGCGCCTACGTGAAAATCGAAGACGGGTGCGAAAACCACTGCACCTACTGCGCCATCCCCGGCGCGCGGGGGCGGGTGCGCTCCAAAGCGCCGGAGGACGTGCTTACAGAGGTGGAGGGGCTGATCGCCGGCGGGTGCCGCGAGGTGGTGCTGACCGGCATTGAAACCGCCTCCTACGGCAGAGATCTGCCGGGCGTTACGCTGGCAGAACTGCTGAAAAAGGTGGACGCTCTGCCGGGTATCGGGCGCATTCGGCTCGGTTCCCTTGACCCGTCGCTTTTTAAAGAGGATTTTGTGGCAACCGTGGCGGGGCTTTCCCACCTTGCGCCGCATTTTCATCTGTCGGTGCAAAGCGGCAGTTCTGCCGTGCTTGCCGCGATGAAACGCAAATACAACCGCGAGATGGCGCTTGCGGGTATCCGGCGCCTGCGCGCGGCGATTCCGCACGTACAGTTGACGGCGGATTTTATCGTGGGCTTTCCCGGGGAGAGTGAAGCGGACTTTGCCGACACGATGTCGTTTGCAAAGGAAGCGGATTTTCTTCATATGCACGTGTTTGCCTACTCCCGGCGGGCGGGCACCGTGGCGGCAAACCTGCCGGGGCAGATCCCCGTGCCGGTGAAAAAAGAGCGCTCCGCCGCGCTGATCGCGCTGGGAGAGGAAATGCACCGCGGCATACTCACGCGGGCGTTGGAAAACCCCTTGCGCGAGGTGTTGTTTGAAAGTTTTTCCGGCGGGGTTGCCGTGGGGCACACTGCCGACTTTTTGGAGGTTGCCGTCAGGAGCGACCGCCCGATGCACGCCGAAACCCACACCGTGCGCCTGCTTGAGGCAAGCGGTGACCGATTGACTGGAGAGGTGCTGAAATGAACGAAACACCATTTACCCCCGGTATCTGCCGGGAAAACCGCAATTTCCGCTTTCTTTCAGGGGAGGCGCTGACGGGGCTTGGCAAAGAACTGGGGCTGTGCCTGCCGCAGGAACTGCTTGCCCGCTATCAGGAGGTTTGCCGCACGGTACTGTTGCGCGACCCCACCGAAACGGAACTGAAATTTCTTGACCGCGTTTTTTGCCTGTTCCGGCAGATGCCGGAGGGAGTGCGGGTTGCCGCCGTTACGGGTGCGGATGACGAAACTGCGCGCGTATGGGGGGATATTTGCAGGAAGGGGCGGGAGATCGGTGCCAAGACGCCGCCCACCGAGACGGAGTTACTGGCGCTTTGCGGCAAGGCGCTTGCCCGCGCCGGGATTACCGCCGCCTCTCCCTTGCTGACCGTCGGCTCCGCCGCCGGAATTGCCGCCGCCTGCCGGGGGAAACAGCCGGAATTGTTGCTGAATGTCGGCAACTGTGCGGGCGCGCTGTTGCCCCCGCAGGGCAAAACAGCCCCCGGCGCCTGTATGCTGTATCTGATGACGGCGAGGGAGGAAACCGATTTTCCCTCGGAAATCGCGGCGTTTCTTGCCGCAAACACCGCGCTGAATCTTCAGCCTTTGGCGCTCACGGGCGGGGAGGGGATTTTGCCCCACCTTGCCACGGGTACGGGGCTGGACGTGGACTTTTCCCTGTTGCCGGGCTTTGACCCGGAGCACCCGGAGGAAGTGTTGTTCACCGTGGGCAGGCGGGCATTCCTCTTTTTTGCTCCGCAGAACGCCGTGCCGCTGTTGGCGGGGCGGGAAAATCTGTTGCTCTTCGGCTCCGCCAACCGTTCCGGGCGGCTGACCCTGCGGGCGGGAAATGTGCCCCTTTGCGTGCTTCCCTCCTCCTTTTTCCCGATGCTTGCCACCTGCGCGCCGATGGCATTGCCGGTAAAGCCGACCGAAAGCGCGGCGGGCGAGGTTGCCCTTGCGGAAAATGAGACTGCGCTGCTGGCAGGAGTGCAATGCGGCAACAATGTGCCTTATGCGATTGCACAGTGCCTTTCGATGCTTGCCGCGGGCGGCGCGGCGCTTTCCACCGTGCGGATGAGCGCGGTGCTGGAACAGCCCGCGGGGGACGCGTGTGCCACCGCCACGGCGGAGGCGCTGCCCCTGATTTTCGGCTATCACCGCGCGGCGGCGGAACTGGTTCTGCCCACCGCCGGGCACGCCGCAATAGAGGACGAGCGGCTTCCCCACCCGCGCCTGACGGTTTTTCTGCTTGCCAACCGGAAAAGCGGCGGGGCGGCACCGTTGCCGGGAAGCGCGGCAGAGCGCGTGCGCAACGGCGATTTTGAGGAAATGAGACGGGCGCTTTTCGGAAAAATGTAAAAAAATCAAAAAAACACTTGCAATTCTCAAAAAACTGTGTTATAATGAGCACCGTTGCAATCAAAACAGAAGATAAACGACAGGCACCTTAGGGTGCGACAGGAGGTGTCAGAAATGGCAAAGTGCAGCATTTGCGGAAAAGGTGTGGTGTTCGGTCAGAACGTTTCGCACTCCAACCGTAAGACCAACCGTACCTGGAAGCCCAACATCCGCAAAGTAAGAGCGATTGTTGACGGCACACCCACGACGGTGGCTGTTTGTTCTCGTTGCCTGCGTTCCGGCAAAGTGAACCGCGCATAAGAGAATTGAAAAAACCGGGCGTACCGCCCGGTTTTTTCTTTTGTAATAAATGAAACGCACCGACATTCCGGCGGCACCGCCTTGCGGCGGGGCTAATAGGCAGACGCGTTACTTTGGGTGCGCACGCCCAACATTCCGGCGGCACCGCCTTGCGGCGGGGCTAATAGGCAGGCGCGTTACTTTGGGCGCGCACGCCCAACGTTCCGGCGTGAGCTGCTGAAAAGTTTTTGCGGGAGTTTAAGAGGGGGCTTTTTTCAAAAAGCCCCCTCTTGCGCGCCTGCGGCGGGCAATAGAAAGAATGAGTGCGCCGCCGGGAAGCCGGTGCGTATTTTATTTCATAATCTCCCGGATGGCGGAGATGCACGCGGCGCGGAAGCCCGCGTCTTCCAATGCCACGACCCCACGGATGGTGGAGCCGCCGGGAGAGCAGACCATGTCTTTCAGCACCCCCGGGTGTGTGCCGGTCTCTTTCTGCAATCTGGCGCTTCCCTCAATCGTTGCCGAAACCATAGCAAGCGCTTTGTCGCGCGGCAAGCCGTAATACACGCCCGCGTCGGCAAACGCCTCAATCATCAGATCCACAAACGCGGGTCCGCAACCCGTGATCGCACCGCCAACGCCCATTTGCGCCGACGGAAGCACAAACACCTTGCCCAGCGCCGCAAACAGCGCTTTCACCTCCGTCAGTTCCGTTGCCGTCAGTGAATTGGTCTCCTCAAACAGAAACACCCCGCTGCCGACCAGCGCCGGCGTGTTGGGCATGATAAATTGCACCCGCACGCCCTCCGGCAGAATTGCCGCGTACCGCGCGTGATCCCAACCCAACGCAATCGAAAGCAGCATCTTGCCCGGCAAGAGGTCGCGGATCTCCCCGATCACGCCCTCCACCTTGTCGGGCTTGCAGGCAATCAGCAAAGCGTCGGCACTCTGCACCCCCGCCCGAAGCGTGGTGGCAGGCATAAAGCCCATTTCCGCCGCTTTTCTGTCCATTTTTTCCGTATCTTTATCATACGCCGTCAGCATTCCGGAGCTAAGCCCCCCGGACTTCAAAAAGCCCGAAAGCAACGCCCCGCCCATATTTCCAACGCCGATTACACACAGTTTTTTCATGCCGCGCCTCCGTTTTGTCCGTTTTGTACATTATAATCTTTTCTCGTGCCGCTGTCAAGGGGCGGGGGTTTACAAAAAATTTACCCGCGCCGTTTCTTTTTTGCAAAATCCCCTTGCACTTTTGATATAGATATGATATAATGAATCGTTGCAAAACGGCGGATGCGTTTCGCATTTGTCTATCCCAAAAGGAAAAACAAAAATTGGAGGTATATTCAACATGGCAAAGAAGTATTGCTATCTCTTTACCGAAGGCAATGCCAACATGCGTGAGTTGCTGGGCGGCAAGGGCGCAAACCTTGCGGAAATGACCAATATCGGTCTTCCCGTTCCCCAGGGCTTTACCATCAGCACCGAGGCTTGCACTCAGTACTATGAGGACGGCAGAAAGATCAACGATGAGATCATGGCAGAGATCATGACCTACATCACCAAAATGGAAGAGATCACCGGCAAGAAGTTTGGCGACAAGAAAAACCCGCTGCTGGTTTCCGTCCGTTCCGGTGCACGCGCGTCGATGCCCGGCATGATGGACACCATCCTGAACCTCGGTCTGAACGAGGAAGTGGTCAACACCATCGCCGAGATGTCCGGCAACGCCCGTTGGGCATGGGACTGCTACCGCAGATTTATCCAGATGTACTCCGACGTGGTGATGGAAGTCGGCAAAAAGTACTTTGAGCAGCTCATCGACAAGATGAAGGAAGAAAAGGGCGTGAAGTTTGACGTGGATCTGACCGCGGAAGACCTCAAGACCCTTGCCAACCAGTTCAAGGCTGAATACAAAGAAAAGATCGGCGCGGACTTCCCGTCCGACCCGAAAGAGCAGTTGCTGGGCGCCATCAAGGCTGTGTTCCGCTCCTGGGACAACCCGCGTGCCAACGTTTACCGCCGCGACAACGATATTCCCTACTCCTGGGGCACCGCTGTCAACGTGCAGATGATGGCATTCGGTAACATGGGCGACGACTGCGGCACCGGCGTGGCATTCACCCGTGACCCCGCAACCGGCGAAAAGAAGCTGATGGGCGAGTTCCTCCCCAACGCACAGGGCGAGGACGTGGTGGCAGGCGTGCGCACGCCTCTGCCGATCGCCAAGATGGCTGAGCTGTTCCCCGAGGCATATGCGCAGTTCCGGAAGGTCTGCGAAATCCTTGAGAATCACTACCGCGATATGCAGGATATGGAGTTCACCGTCGAGCACGGCAAGCTCTATATGCTTCAGACCCGTAACGGCAAGCGCACCGCGCAGGCAGCGCTCCAGATCGCATGCGACCTCGTGGACGAGGGCATGCGCACCGATAAGGAAGCCGTTCTGATGATCGACCCCCGTAACCTCGATACGCTGCTGCACCCGCAGTTTGACGCAAAAGCACTGAAGGCTGCCAACCCTGTCGGTAAGGGTCTCGGCGCTTCCCCCGGTGCCGCTTGCGGTCAGATCGTGTTCTCCGCAGACGACGCAGAGGCATGGAAGAAAGCCGGCAAGAAAGTTGTGCTGGTGCGCCTGGAGACCTCTCCTGAGGACATCACCGGTATGAAAACCGCTCAGGGTATCCTGACCGTGCGCGGCGGTATGACCTCTCACGCAGCCGTTGTGGCGCGTGGCATGGGCACCTGCTGTGTTTCCGGTTGCGGCGACATCGTAATGGACGAGGAAAACAAGAAATTCACCCTGGCAGGCAAGACCTACCATGAGGGCGACTATATCTCCATTGACGGCTCCACCGGTAACATCTATGACGGCATCATCCCGACGGTTGACGCACAGATCGGCGGCAACTTCGGCAGAATCATGGCTTGGGCCGATAAGTACCGCAAACTGCAGGTGCGCACCAATGCCGACACCCCGAAGGACGCCGCAAAAGCACGTGAGCTGGGCGCCCAGGGCATCGGTCTTTGCCGCACCGAGCATATGTTCTTCGATCCGGAGAGAATTGCCGCATTCCGCGAGATGATCTGCTCCGACACCGTGGAGGAGCGCGAAGCCGCTCTTGCCAAGATTATGCCCATGCAGCAGGCTGACTTTGAGGCTCTGTTTGAGTCCATGGAAGGCGACCCCGTTACCATCCGGTTCCTGGATCCCCCGCTCCACGAGTTCGTTCCCACCGAGGAAGCTGAGATCGCGGCTCTTGCCAAGGCTCAGGGCAAATCGGTTGAGGCCATCAAGGGCATCATCCAGGGTCTGCATGAAGCCAACCCGATGATGGGTCACCGTGGCTGCCGTCTGTGCGTCACCTACCCCGAGATCGCCGTGATGCAGACCAAAGCTGTCATCCGTGCGGCTCTGAACGTGCAGAAGAAGCACCCCGACTGGAAGATCGTTCCCGAGATCATGATCCCGCTTGCAGGCGATGTGAAAGAGCTTGCTTTCGTGAAGAAAGTGGTTGTAAAGACCGCTGACGAAGAGATCAAGAACGCTGGCGCAAATCTCCGCTACGAGGTGGGCACCATGATCGAGATCCCGCGTGCCGCTCTGACCGCAGACGAAATCGCCAAAGAGGCAGAGTTCTTCTGCTTCGGCACCAACGACCTGACGCAGATGACTTTCGGCTTCTCCCGTGATGACGCCGGCAAGTTCCTGCCCTCTTACTACGACAACAAGATTTATGAGAACGATCCGTTTGCCAAACTCGACCAGGTCGGCGTTGGCAAGCTGATGGAAATGGCTGTGAAACTCGGCAAGTCCGTTCGCCCCGACCTGCACTGCGGTATCTGCGGTGAGCACGGCGGCGACCCGACATCCGTGGAATTCTGCCACAAGATCGGTCTGACCTATGTTTCCTGCTCTCCGTTCCGTGTGCCGATCGCACGCCTTGCGGCAGCTCAGGCAGCTTTGAAAGACTGATATCCCATAAAAAGGGCGCGCCCCTGCGGTTGACGAACCGCAGGGGCGCTTTGTTTTGTCACACCCGCCGCCGGCAGAACCCGGCGGTGTTTTTACTGTTTTTCCGGCGAAGTAAATTCGGGATAGCGCATCCCCAACAGGCACCGGAAAAACGGGGGAAGAATCACAAGCGACGCAAGAATCCACGCGCCGGGGTCGCCGAAGCAGACCGCCGCAAACGCAAGCGTGGAAGCCGTGGCGTCAATCGCGCCGCCGTTGACCCACAAGGGCAAAAAGGTGCAGATCAGCACCCGCGCCACCAGTTCCGCCATGCCGGCGCCCAGCACAAACCCGGCTCTCCCGATCCCCTGTACGCCGGCGCGTACCACAATCAGAAATCCCAAAAACACATACAGGCAAATATCCACCTTGAGAAACGTGTTGCCAAACCGCACCGATTCGGGCGTGACTTTATCCGCGCTCATAAAGATATACTGATACGCCCCGTGAATCGACAGCAACAGCCCCGCGGCAAGGCAGACGGCGGAAATCCCCACCATCAGCAAAAGCGATTGCAACGTGCCTTTGCGGATGCGGGCGAAATCCCCTTTTCCGTAATTCTGCGCGTTATAGCCCAGAATCGCCGTCCCCAGCCCGTTGAACCCTGCCATCAGGAAATTGACCAGTTTGTTGGCAGCGCCGAAACCGTTTTGCGCCGGGGTGTTTGCCACCATCAATCCTCCCGCGGTCAGGTCAAACTTCACCACTGCCCCGTGCATCACAATAATGCCGATGGCAAGAATCGAAAACTGCAACCCTTGCGGAATTCCCTGCTGCAGGTGCGCCCACATCGCGGCAAAGGGCACCCGCCAATCCGTTTTTTTCGGGCGCAACTCCGGATAGCGGGAAAAAGCGTAGGCAAAACATCCGACCATACTGAGCAGTTGGGCGACGACCGTGGCAATCGCCGCGCCGGCGGGACCCATGCGAAAGCCGAGCAGAAACAGCAAGTCCAGCCCCACGTTCAGCGCGGTGGAGACCACCAGAAACAGCAGCGGCGTGACCGAATCCCCAAGCGACCGGAGAATCCCGCAGATGAAATTGTACCCCATCTGCGCCGCAATACCGAGAAAGATGACAAAGCAATAAATATACGCCGCACCGTAGACCTCTTTGTTGGTCGGGGTCACGTGAATAATCCCCAGCATCCGGGGCAGCAGGAGGAGCGAGAGCACCGTCAGCACGGCGGAAATGGCAACGGAAAGATAAATCTGCGTCACAAGCGAGCGCCTGACCCCCGCCTTTTCCCCGCACCCGGCATAGCGAGCGGTCAGCACGCCGAAACCGCCGGTACAGCCGAAAGCAAACTGCAAAAAGATGAAAGTCAGCGGGTAGGTGTCATTGACCCCGGCGACCTCCCCGACGCTGAGCACCTGCCCGCAGATAATCGCGTCGGTCAGCACATAAATCTGTTGCAGAAGATAAGAAAGCATAATCGGCGCGGCATACCGCAAAATCACTTTCCAGGGCGTGCCGGCGGTCAGTTCCACCGGGCGGGAAAGCCGCGAAAGAAGGCTGTTTTGATGTTTCTCCATTCTGCACCCCTCCTTTTAATCGAGGCTATTATATAATCCCATACCGCAAAAATCAACACCTTTTGCAAAAAAATAACGGTAAATTTTCGGGGTCAGCTTCCGCCCGCCCGGCGCCCGCGGGCGCTGACAACATTCCCCTTGATTTTATCCCGGAAATATGTTACAATAAGAGTCCGTCCAACAATACGAGCGTTTCGGGAGGAATCATATGCAGGAAAAACGGGCAGGCATCAGCGCCAATCTGTTGCGGGTATTCGCAACGCTTTTCGTCTTTTTATTACATGGCAGATGTTACCTGGCAGACCCGAAAAAACTGCCGCCGGTGTTGCAGTGGCTTACCTGTCTGCCGGCGTGGGCAGGCGTGTGGATTTTTCTGCTTTTATCCGGCTACGGGATCGGCTACGGGTTTTTCAGCGGCAGATATTCCTTGCGCGAGAACGGAAAACTCAGCGCCCGCAAATTCGGCGGTTTTTATCTTGCCCGCTTTCTCAAAGTGGCGCCGCTGTATTACCTCTACTGTGTCTTTTACGAAATCCTCTCCGGGACAGGATACTTTTGGCACAACCCGAAACAGCTGCTTCGTATGCTGACCTTTACGTTCAACGGGAACGCCGCCGCGGGCGGGGTCGGGCATTTGTGGTATATTTCCATTGCCATGCAACTGTATCTGCTGATGCCCTTTCTCTATCTTGCCCTTGCCCCTCTGCAAAAGAAAAAGCGGGGGCTGTCCGGCACTCTTCTCGCCGTGCTGGCGCTGGGGTGCGCCGTCCGGTGCCTCATTGTGCGGCTGGGATTTGACTGGTACACCTATTCTTATACCAACTGTTTCGTCAATCTGGATCTGGTCGCCATCGGGATGCTGATTGCCGCGCTGAAACTCGGCTTTGACATCACGCCGGGGCACCCCGAAAGATGGAAAGCGCTGGCGGCAGTGCTCTTTGCGGGGCTGGTGCTTTACAACTGCTTTATTTACAACCGCGCAACCACGCACGATACGTTTCTTTACCGGTGTATTCTGCCCTCGGCTTATGCGGCGATATGCGGGCTTTTGCTGCTGCTCTCCGGTTGCGGCGCCACCATTCGCCCCCGCCCGTTGGTCACGGCAATCAACCGGTTTGCAGGGTACTCTTACTCGTTTTATATCCTCCACGTTGCATCGTTTGACTACCTGAAACCCCTGCTTTTGCAGGCCTCCCCCGTGGCGGATCTTTCGCCCGCCCTGCAATATGCCATCTTTATTCCGGCGGCTTTCCTGCTGACTCTCCTGACGGCGGTGCCTTTCCAGTGGATCGGCAAAGAAATCCTTTCCCGGTATAAAAACAGGAAGAAAAAGGAGGCGTGATGATGAAAAAAAGACTGATTTTGTTTTCTGCTTTCCTGTTGTTTTTCTGCCTTGCCCTCGGCACCGGGATTTTCGGTGCGTCGGCAAAAGAGAAAGAATTCGGCTCCAAAAATAACCCTTACCGGATTGAAACCAAAGAGGATTTGCTGGCGTTTGCCCTCTCGGTCAACGAGGGGAGAAACTATGAGGGGGAATACCTCCTGCAAACCGCCGATATTGACCTTGCGGGCGTAGACTGGCCGACCATCGGGCTTTTCGGCTCCGAATACGCGTTCCTCGGCACTTACAATGGCGGGGGGCACGTGATTCTCAATCTGACGGTCAACGTGGGCGGCAACAATGCGCTGTTCGGGCAGCTGGGCGGCACGGTGATGAATCTCGGGATTGAAAGCGGAACGATCACCGGCGCCTGTCTCGGAGGCATCACCAGCCATTCCAGCAGAGTCAGTGCGCAGATCATCAACTGCTATAACAAAGCCACCGTCAAAGGCGCGCGGGTGGGCGGCATTGCAGACAACTTCAACGGCACCATCTCCAACTGCTGGTCGGAATGTGAACTGCTGGCGGACTCCCCCGAAAATATCGGCGGGATTGTGTCTTTCGGAGCCTTTTCCCTGAACAACTGTATCAGTATCGAGCCGAAAAAGCGCGGCTCCGCCGTGTTGCAGGGCACCACCGTGGTTGACCGCGCGGACGCGGATCTGGAAGAAATCGTCAGGCAGCTGAATCAAAACCTGTACAGCACTGCCATTGCGGCGGAGATTGACTATCACGATCTCTGCACCTGGAAGGTCAGCGAGGACGGGCAAAGCATCGTCTTTTCCTCCGAAACTGCACGCTTTCAGGCAAAATACGCCGGGGCGTTCTTCAAAGTCTATCTCGTGGAAGCCCTGCCGTATCTGCTGTTACTGCTTGGCTGTGCCTGCGTGATTCTGGTCTGCCGGAAAGCAACCGCGAAAAAACAAATGGATACTTGACAGGAGGAAAAAATGATGGAATATATTCTGGAAAACGAACAACTGAAAGTGACCGTTTCGGATGAAGGCGCGGAAATCCGCTCCATCGTCGGCAAAAAGACCGGAACCGAATATCTCTGGCAAGGTGACCCTACCTATTGGTCCGGGCGCGCACCGGTGCTTTTCCCCATTTGCGGGCGGCTGACCGAGGGCAAGTATACCTGGAAAGGGCAGACGTATGAAATGAATCTGCACGGGTTTGCCCGCCGCAGTGTATTCACCGCAGAAAAGGTCGGTGACCATACAGTTACCTTCCTGTTGACCGCAAACGAAGAAACCAAAAAAATGTATCCGTTTGATTTTGAGTTCCGGATGACGTATACCCTGACGGACAGCACCGTGGAATGTCGTTATGACGTGAAAAACGAGAAAGAAAGGGATCTGCCTTTTGCCGTGGGCGGGCATCCCGGCTTCAACGTACCGATGGAAGCAGGCAAAAATTTTGAAGACTACCGGCTGGAATTTGCCTGTGCCAAAGAGCCGCGCGAGTTGGTATTCTCCGACACCTGTTTTGACACCGGCAAGACCCGTGCGTTCCCGCTGGAGGAAGGCAGAATTCTTCCGCTCCGTCACAGCCTTTTTGATATTGACGCAGTGTTTCTTACCGATATGTGCCACAAGGTCACGCTGGGAACCCCCGGTGGCACCCGGTCGCTGACGCTCAGTTTCAAAGGCTTTCCTCACGTCGGGTTCTGGCACAAACCCCGCACCAAAGCCCCATGTGTCTGCATTGAGCCGTGGTGCAGCGTTCCTTCCCCGGACGGCGTAATCGACGACTTTGCAACCAAAAAAGAGTTGACGCACTTAAAAAAGGGCGAGAGCTACACCAACGCGTTTGAAATCACGATCTGTGAATAAAGGTAATGGGTGCCGGAAAACTCAACATGAGTTTTCCGGCACCCCATTTTTAACAGTGAAGAGTGAAAAGTGAAGAGTGAAAAAGTAAAAACCGGCAAGCATCTTTCGATGCTCGCCGGTTTTTGGTGGGAGCGGGTGGATTCGGACCACCGAAGGCAGTGCCAGCAGATTTACAGTCTGTCCCCTTTGGCCACTCGGGAACGCTCCCATATGTTTGAAATGTATTCGGCGGCTCTGCCGCCGAATATCACTGGAGCTGGTGAACGGAGTCGAACCATCAACCTGCTGATTACAAATCAGCTGCTCTGCCATTGAGCCACACCAGCGATTTCGGAACGTTGCAATTATACCACAGTCCTTGCCGCTTGTCAAGCCCTTTTTGCAAAAAATGTGGTTTTTTCAAAAAGTTCGGCGGTGCCCCGCCCCGGCGTACCGGGGCGGGGCGGTTTTTACGCCAGCGGAATTTCGATTATCGCCACGCAGGCGGGCGGCAGAACAACTTTCTCCGGAGTAACCTCCGCGGCGAGCGCGGGAGTTACCTGATCCGGCGCCTCAAACGTGTTGACGGTGTCCGGGTTGTCACAGTGCAAAACGCGCACCGTTGCCGCCCCTTTTGTCGTTCCGCCGACAATGTGCAGGGCGATTTCCGCGCCGTTTTGCAAATCCGCATTGGTCAGCGTAACGGTCACTTTTCCCTCCTTCACCGAGGCGGAGGCGGAAAAGCGCAGAATTTTTGTCTCCTGCCCGTCCTTGGGATTGATGTACGCAATCTCGTCGTTGTCGATTGCGGTGCGCACGGCGGTGGCGTCCATATGCCCCTGATAGAGGTCAAAAACGTGATACGTGGGAGTGGTAATGCACCGATCCCCCGCCGCCAGCATCAGGCTTTGCAGATTGTTGACCACCTGCGCGATGTTCGCCATCCGGATTTTGTCGCAGTTGTTCTGAAAAATGTTCAGCGTGTTCCCCGCTACCAGTGCCTCGCGCATGGTGGATTGCTGTTCATACAGATTTGCCCCTTTGCTGGGGCCGCTGCCGGGCTTGTGCCAGGTGCCCCACTCGTCAAACACCAGTTTTGCCTCTTTTTCCATCCCGTAGCCCATGATAAAGCCCCAGGTGCGGTCGATCACCGTTTGCGTGCGTTGCACTTTGCGCATCGTGTCATACCAGCCGTCCGCATCAAATCCGCGGCACTCGCTGCCCCCGCAATAGTAGTGGAGCGTATAGCCGTTGAATTTGCTGTACCGCAGGTGCCGGAGCTCCCCCAGGCAGTCTCTTGCCCAATCCGCTTCCAGCCCATTGGTGCCGGAAACAAACAGTTCCCCGCCCATATATCGGGTCAGGTCGTAGAGCACCGCGGCGTATTTGCGGTACTCATGCGCGTAATTGACGGCGCTCATCTCGCCGCCACCGCCCCAGGTCTCGTTGCCCACGCCCCAGTATCGGACGCCAAACGGCTCCGGATCGCCGTTTTTCTCACGTTCCAGCGCCAGTGTGGTACTCCCGCGCGGAGAGTTGCAGTAATCCATCCAGTCCCGCGCGTCCATCGGAGTCATGGTGGTGATATTGACGGCAAAATACGGCTCTGCCCCTATCAGGCGGCAAAGGTGAACAAACTCATGCGTGCCCACGGCGTTGCTCTCGGTTCTCCCGTCCTCATACCCCCACCAGGAAAGCCGTGTGGGGCGTTTTTCGCGGGGACCGATACCGTCCCTCCAATGGTAGGTCTCGGCAAAGCACCCGCCGGGCCACCGGAGCACCGGCACGTGAATGGCGCGCAGTTTTTCCACCGCTTCCGTTCTCCATCCGCCGATGTTGGGCACCGGAGAGTCCTCCCCCACCCACAGCCCGTCATACATCACGCCGCCGATGTGTTCGGCAAACTGACCGTAGATGTTTTTGTCGATCGTGCCGATTTTTTCGGGCAACATTATGTAAAGATTTTTCATTTTTTCTCCTTATTCTATGAGGTATCGGATTTCGGTCTCGTTTGGGGCAAGATTAAATGTCCAAATCACGCCCTTTTGCGTACCCTCGACCTCGGGGCGCAGGTTGGTAGCGATCCGACTGACGCCGAAAAGCCCTAACTTACCGCCCTCGTAAAGGCGGATACCGGTTTGAGAGCGGCGCAGAATCGCCGCGGGAGACAGAAATTTATCCGTCCGCCCCAAGGGGGTCACCCGCCCGCTGAGCGGGAAGAAGAGATACAGCCGAAAGGCGTCATGATCCGGCAGGGTCAGGGTAAACCGCTCGCCCCGTTCCAGCACGAAATTCTCACCCGTCAACTGCTCGCATACCAGGTACCGCCCGGCGCGCATCCCCGCGTCGGCGGCGGAAATTTCCCCGGTTTGCGGTTTGTTTTCCTCATGCAGGTTGAACGCGGCAAGCACGCCGCAACCGTTCACACGGTTGAAAATTTTAAACGGCGTATCGGCTGTCCGCGGGTCGGTGAGCAGGCAATCGTTGGTCGGGGTTGCCTGCCCGTCGGCGCGAAGCAACTTGCCGTCCGAAAAGCACAGCGGAGAGAGAATCTCCCCACGGGAGCGCCCCAGCTTGTCGCTGACGTATACGGGCCCGCCGGAGATGGCGCGGCAGACGCTGTTTTTGAGCGCCTGTGCGTCGTCCGTCCACCACATATCCCAATCGCTGAAATAAAACTGTCCCTGAAAAAGCGAATTGTAGGAGCATTGCAGAATATGTTTGGCAAACCACGCGCTGTTTTCGGGCATAAAATCGTCCGAGCAGCGGGAAACGGCGCTTTCCGCACGGTTCCACATACACTCGCTTGCCATGCCCATGCAGTTGATCAGCCCGTCGCCGAAATGCTCTTTTGTCACGGTTTCAATCGCACCCTGAATTGCCGCGGCAGCCTCGCCTACGGGCAATAAGTGCCGATACGTGTTGCGATAATGGCTTTGGTTATCCACTTTTACAAAATCGCCGCCGGCATTTTGAATCATCTCCTGCATCGCGGTGTGAAACCGTTCTGCCGCCTCTCTCGTGGGTTTGACCACCAGTTTCCCCGCAGGGGTCATCACAAGGTCATCCGCCATGCGCGCGGCAAGCGGCCCGTTCGGATCCACGCCTTTCCAATATCCGGTGGTGGGATACCACACGCCGACTTTGAACCCCTTTCGGTGCAGTGTGTCAATCGCGCCCGACAGTCCGTTCGGAAAGCGTGTGGGGTCTGCCTCCATTTCATACAGCGCACTGCCGTGCATCACCTTCACCATTTCGGCAAACGGGAGGTCGGCGGGCACTTCGTTCAGCCCCTTGACGTGCCCCCACATATCATCGATGATGCACCAGCGCACCGGAATCTTTTTGGCAAGAAATTCGTCCGCCTTTTCGGCAAGCCCCGCTTCGCTCACACGGATCTGAAACGCATCCCACGAGCACCAGCCGAGATACTCAAAAATTTCGGGAAAGGGTTTTCGGTCAATGGTTTTCACCCTGCCGCAAAGTACGCGCTCCGCCGCCTCTGCCGCACCGCGAAGCAGCGCGTGCGGGTCTTTGCCCGCGGCAAGCAGGACGCATGCGGTCTCCGGAATTTCAGTCAGCCCCGGGGCAAAACTAAACAGCTGAATATCCAGTCCCTTTTCGCCGCCGGTCAGCACACAGTTGAACTTTTTGCCGCAAAGAGGCCACAAAAGCCGCCAGACTTTGCCCTCTTTCCAAAGCAGTGCCTGCGTGCGGGGGGGCACCTTGGCAAGCTCCTCCCCAAACTCCGGGCGGCACCAGAAATCCCCGTGCATTTTATCCGCCACAAACCGTACCTTCCGGTTGGGCAGGCGCACGGTCAGGGCGGCATCCTCCGAAAGGGTCTCACCCTGCGCCGTCAGCGCCGCCTTCACACGCAGTACCTGTGCGATCCCCACCCGCTCCGTGCGGATCTCGCATCTGCCCTCCGGCGCGTCGTATATCCCTTCTCTGTTGCGGGAAAGCGAAAACTCCCGCCCCGTGGCGGTTTGCAGAAAAACGGTAAAATTTTTGTTCATTCCGACAGCTTCTCCTTCCATATCCGAATCATTTCGGTAAAATCCTTTGTCACACTGAGCACGGGGACGCGGCTTTTCTCATCCCGTTCCGGGGCTTTTTCGCCGATGAGGGCGATCCCGGCGACCCCTGCCGCCCTTGCCGCCTGCACGCCGGAATAGGAATCCTCAAATACAGTGCACTCCCCCGGCGCCGCACGCAGGCGCTTTGCCGCAAGTAAAAATCCGTCCGGCTCCGGCTTACCGGGAAAGGTGCCGTCGTCCAGCACGATCCTCTCCCGGTCAAACCAGCGGGAAAGCCCGAAAATGCGGAAGTAAAAATCCACGTTGCTGCACTCCGACCCGGTGGCAATGGTAAAATGCACGCCCGCGGCACGCAGATAATCCAAAAATTCCTCCGCCCCCGCCACCAGATGACAACTTGCGGGGTCGGCAACGCACAACTCCCGGTAAATTCCCTCTTTTTCCTGTGCCATACGCGCGATTTCCGCCTCACTCACGCCCTCTCCGAACATCCGCCGGAGGATAAACGCATTTGCCCTGCCGAGAAAAAATTTTTCCAGTTCTTCCCTCGTCACGCGCTTGCCGTAGCGGTCGGCAAACACGTGCCATGCCGCCATATGTTTTTCGGAATCTTGAAACAGCGTTCCGTTGAAATCAAATATAACAGAATGCATAAAGCCTCCTATTTCGCGGCACGTATGCGGGCGTTTCGGAAAACAGACAGGTCAGGCGGGGCGTTTTCCCGCCCCTTTATCTCCCCGGTAAACGTTTTGCCCACCCACGGGTATTTTGCGCCCGCCATTTTGTTGTAGGGCAACAGTTCCACCGGTGACTCCCCGGCAAGTGCCGCAATGCCTTTCAGATTTTCCGGCGTGTCCGTGATTCCCGGAATCAGGGGCACGCGCAACAGATACGGCACGCCGCAGGATTGCAAATAACGGAGATTTTTGAGAATCGGCGCGTTATCCGCCCCGGTATAGTGCCGGTGCGCCGCGGGGTCTGCCAATTTTACGTCCATCATCACAAAATCGCAAAGCCGGACGATATTCCGAAAGACCTCCGGTGCGGCAAAACCGCTGGTCTCGATGGCTTTGTGTACTTCCAGCGCCTGCAAAAGTTCCCCGGTAAAATCGGGCTGAAAAAGCGGTTCCCCGCCCGAGAGCGTCACGCCGCCGCCGGAAGTGCGGAAAAAGTCTTTATCCCGTGAGAGCTTTGCGGCAAGCGCCGCCGCCTCCCACTCTTTGCCGATCTCCTCCACCAGCCCCTTGGGACAGGCGTGCAGACACCTGGAAAGCCCGCGGCACTCCGGATGATCGCAGGGGATTTTGCACCGCCCGCAATGCAGGCACCCTTTTTCCCGCACCAGCACCCCGCGCCCAGCATCCAGCCCCTCCGGGTTATGGCACCACACGCACCGCAACGGGCATCCGCGCAAAAATACCGTAGTGCGCACACCGGGTCCATCGTTGACCGAGAACTCTTTGATGTCAAAAATATATCCTTTTGCCATTATACCATATATTCCTGCCGCGCGATCACGTGATCCTGATACTCCCGATCCAGCTCTACGAAATAAGCGCTCCAGCCCCAGATGCGCACCACCAGCTGACCGTAATTCTCCGGATGTTTCTGCGCGTCTTTCAGTTTCTCGGCATTGACGGCATTCAGTTGGAGCTGATGCCCGCCCCGCAGGATGAAAAACCGTACCAATTCCGCCAGTTTGGCGGTGCTTTCGGGGTCGGCAAACATCGAGGAGGCAAATTCCAGCGTGAGGGGCCCGCCGTTGCAGACCCGCCCCAGATGCTGCTTGGTAAAGGAACGGATTACCGAAACGGGACCCGGCGTTTTCGTGAACAGGTTGGGCGAAAAATTCGTGCCGAACGGCTCGCCTTTGCGGCGCCCGTCCGCCGTGGCACCGATCTTGTTTGCGTGCCAAAGGTAATACATCGCGGTGCCGGTGCCCGCGCGATAGCACCCGCCGTAGTCGTTCCGCTTGCCCTCCAGCCCGTCCGCAAAGTCGTCTAAGAGTCTGGTGGCAAGACTGTCCACCGCGTCGTCATCACATCCCATTTTCGGGGATTCATAGCGCAAAAGCCGCAACAGTTGAGGGTCTTTTTCAAAATCCGTCTCCAACCCCGACAAAAGGCGCGGCACGTCCACATCCTTTTTTTTAAACACGTGACAGCGGATAGCGGCAAGCGCGTCCGCGGCGCCGGCAATACCGGTGACATGAAATCCGAAATTACGATAACGGCGCTCCGGGATCAGCAGATCATAGAGCGGAGAAGGAAGAAACGCCGCCGCGCGTTTCTTCGCGGTCTTTTCCACCGCACCGACGCGCACCGTGCTGTCCACCCCGGCAAGAAACGTTTCAAAATCTGGGGCGCCCGGCAGATACGAAAAGGTTGCCTCCCGCACCGCCTGCGGCAGATTATAGGCGCCGATGTTGACGATTTCATATCCCACACCGGGGATGATAAACTCCCAGCACGCCGCCACCACGTAATTGCATGCGTCCTCGTGCCGGTAGCCGTACGCTTCCAGTGCGGGGATGATTACGTCATCGTTGTTGTATTGCGGAACGCCCAGCCCCGCCGCCGTCAGTTCACTGCCGAGGCGGTAGACCTCAATCGGCGTTTTGGAACAAACGCGCAGATTGATTTTCGGATCAATCATCAAAAGGCGTTTGCTGACCCGCAGGCACATCTCGGAAAGGGCGTTGAAACAGTCGTTCCCCTCGGCGTCACAGCCGCCAAGCACCATGCTCTGCCCGTTGTCGCCCTGCTGTTGCCCGGGGTACAGGTCGCTGTCCTTGTTGAAAGAGAGAAAGAAATCGGCAAGCAGTTCCTCCGCGCTCTCCGGTGTTTCCACCCCCGCCGCCAGGTCGTGCGCGAAATACGGGTACATATACTGGTCAAACCGCCCCACGGTATTGTGGTAACAGCCCTCCAACCACAGCGAAAAGTGCAGGATCCGGAAAAACTGCAACGCCTCGCGGAAGGTGGTGGCGGGCTTTCGCGGCACCACGGAAAGCACCGCCGCCACGTCGTTTCTCCCCATGCGCTGTGCCTCTGCCCGATACCGGTCGGTAAGAGAAAGAATAGCGGCGATCTCGCGCCGGGCATATTCGTCCGCGCGCTCCCGCACGGCATCCAGCCCTTCGCGGATGAGCGCCGCATAGTTCCCGCACAGATTGGAGGTGTACCCCAGTTCGTGAATCTCACCGTTGTTTGCGCGGTACTCCTCCCACTCCTCTTCGGTCATCACGTCGCCCGCCTTGCCCGTGGTGCGCAGAAACACGATCTGCTCCCCCGGCAGAATGTGCGGCTCCTCGGCGGCGGCAAGCCACTCGAATCTTCTCACAATGCGCTCGGCAAGCGGCAATTTCCCCGCCGAGAACTCCGCGGCAAAATCTTCCGTGACCTCTTTGCGGAAGGCGCGGTGTTTTTTCTGCAAGACATATTCGTAAGTTTCGGTCATAGAAGCCTCTTTCCGCACGGAACGTGCTGAATATTAACGTTAATGTTATTATAGCACGCCCCACCTGCGCTGTCAATTCCTTCCCGCAAAAAAGCGGTCGTTTTTAGGAAAATATACTATAAATTATCTGTAGAAAAAATCAAAAATTGTCGGCTTACCCCCTTGGCAGAGTGGTTTTTTTGTGCTATAATGTTTTTTTGTGATATTTCTGTATTTCTGAGAGGTAATTTATGATTCGTAATGACCTTCGCAATGTCGCCATTATCGCCCACGTTGACCACGGCAAAACCACCCTGGTCGACCAGATGTTAAAGCAAGGCGGCATTTACCGTGAAAACCAGGAAACCGTGACCTGCGTGATGGACTCCGGCGCGATCGAGCGCGAGCGTGGCATCACCATTCTGGCAAAGAACACTGCCGTACACTACAAAGACGTCAAGATCAACATTGTGGATACCCCCGGTCACGCGGATTTCGGCGGCGAGGTGGAGCGTATCCTCAAGATGGTAAACGGCGTTATCCTGCTGGTGGACGCGGCGGAGGGACCCATGCCGCAGACCCGCTTTGTGCTGCAGCGCGCGCTGGAGCTGAACCACCGCGTGATTGTGGTCATCAATAAGATCGACAAGCCCGACGCACGCCTGGGCGAAGTAGAGGACGAGATACTGGAGTTGCTGATGGATCTCAACGCCAGCGACGAGCAACTGGACAGCCCGATGCTCTACTGCTCCGGCAGAGCCGGCACCTGCAGTCGCTCCGCGGACGAGCCGGGCACCGACCTCACGCCCCTTTTTGACACGATTCTCGACTATATCCCCGCCCCGGAAGGTGACGAAAACGGCGAGCTGCAGTTGCTGGTCTCCTCCATCGACTACAACGACTATGTGGGCCGTATCGGCATCGGGCGCATTGAGCGCGGCGTGCTGAAGCAGAATCAGGAAGCGCTGATCTGCAACTACCACTCCACCGAGGCACCCAAGCGCACCAAGATCGTGTCGATCTATCAGATTGACGGGCTGACGCGCGTGCCGGTGGAAAGCGCCAGAATGGGTGACATTGTCTGCTTCTCAGGCGCAGGCTCCATCACCATCGGCGATACCATCACCAGCGTCAACGCGCCGGAGCCGCTGGAATTTGTCAAGGTCAGCGAGCCGACGATGGAAATGACCTTCTCGGTCAACTCCAGCCCATTGGCGGGCAAAGAGGGCAAATTTGTGACCTCCCGCCAGCTTCGTGAACGGCTGTACCGTGAGACGATGCGTGACGTATCGCTCCGCGTTTCGGACGGCGACACCACGGACGAGTTCAAGGTGGCGGGCAGAGGCGAAATGCACCTCTCTATCCTCATTGAAAACATGCGCCGCGAGGGGTACGAGCTCTGTTGCTCCAACCCCCGGGTACTGTTCCGCACGATTGACGGCGTGAAGTGCGAGCCGATGGAACGCGTCACGCTGGATGTGCCGCAGGAATTTGTGGGCACGGTGGTGGAAAAACTGGGTCAGCGCAAGGGGGATCTGTTGGAAATGGTGCCGATCGGCAACCGCACGCGGGTGGAATACCTCATTCCGGCACGGTGCCTGATCGGGTATCGCTCCGAATTTCTGACCGCCACGCACGGCGAGGGCGTAATCAACTCGATTTTTGACAGTTATCAGCCCTACCGCGGGGAAATCCCGATGCGCTTTACCGGCGCGCTGGTCGCCTCCAAGGCGGGCATTACCACCCGCTACGGGCTCTTCCACACCCAGGAGCGCGGCGACCTGTTTGTAGGGCCGCAGACCGAGGTTTACGAGGGGATGATCGTGGGGCGCAACCCGAAAAACGACGATATTGCCGTCAACCCTTGCCAGGAAAAGCAGCTGACCGCCATCCGCTCCAAGGGTGCGGACGAAAAGCTGTTGCTGACCCCGCCGATCATCTTCTCGCTGGAGGAAGCCATTGAGTTTATCGTGGACGACGAGCTGATTGAGGTCACGCCCAAGTCCATCCGCCTGCGCAAGAAGATTCTCAATACCGAACTGCGGATGAAAGAAATGATGCGCGTCCGCCGCGCAATGCAGAACCAGTAACCTGACAGGAAAGCCAAAGGAGATCGGCGATGAACGAGTTTTGGGAAGCGGCAAAAAAGAAGATCCTTACCGCGGCACACCGCGGCGTTTCGGGCGGGAATATCCCCTGCAACACCGTGACCGCCTATGAAATCGCGCTCCGCCAGGGCGCGGATATGATCGAGATTGACGTGGAGATGAGCGCGGACGGCAAGCTGTTCATCTTTCACCCGGGCATGGAGCCGGCGCACCTGTGGTGCGCGGAAAAGCTCTCCAACCTGACGGCGGAAGAAATTTCTCACCTGCGGTATGTCAACTATGACCGCGTTCCCACGCAGTTCGGCGTCAACACGCTGGATGAGGTATTGGAGCGCTTCGGAGGCCGTTGCTTTATCAATGTGGACAAGTTCTGGGGGCACCCGAAAGAGATTTACGCAGCGATCTGCCGCCACAACTTAAAGGATCGGGTGCTGGTGAAATCCAACCCGACCGAAAAAGTGCTTTCGGTGCTGGAAGAGGTGGCACCGGACCTGCCCTTTATGCCGATCGTGAAGGACACGCACCCGCTCCATGGGGATCTGATGCGCCGCAACATCCGTTATGTCGGCGCGGAGGTGCTGTTTACCGAGGAAAGCGCGGAGGTTGCCAGCCCGGAGTTTATCGAAATGATGCACCGGGACGGAAAGTTGGTTTGGGTAAATGCCATTATCTACAACTACCGCCGCCAGCTCAGTGCCGGGCACTCGGACGACCGGTCGCTTTGCGGCGACCCTGCCGACGGCTGGGGATGGCTGGCGCGCCGGGGGTTTGACTTTATTCAGACCGACTGGATGCAGATGATGACCGAATACCTGAAAAAAGAAAATCTGCTGTATCGCAAATAATGCAAAAAAGGCGCCGTTCCGGCGCCTTTTTGCACACTGCCCCTCCTCTTTCATACAATGGAAAAGGAGGTGAAACCATGACACAGAAACATCATACCGACACGGCGGGGGCAACCGGCATGGCGGCGGCAACCGGCAGCCCGGCGTTCATCCGGCAGATCTGCCGCGCCGTGCAGGGGGAACTTGCCGCTGTCGTGGGGTACACGTCAAACAGCGTGTTTCTTTCCCCCAATCTGCCCGCGGTGGCGGGGCTATACCGGGAAACTGCCATAACCGAAATGAAACACTATCGGCAGTTATCCGACCTGTTGCGCAATCTCGGCGCCTCGCCGTACCTGAAAATGCAGGTGCGCCCTACCCCATACGTACTGAATGAAGATGCGGACTCCCACGCGATCGTGGTGGCGCGGCGGATGCTGCAGGAAAGCATCAACGGCGAAAAAGAGACGTCAACGGAGTACCGCCGGATCTCCGAGCAGTGCGGGGACGAAAAATTGCGGCAGTTTTTTGCCGGACTCTCGGCGGAAGAAGCCGGGCACGCCAAAGCCTTTGCCGCCGCGCTTTGCCGGTTGGATCGATCGTGATGGGGCGATCCATGTGCGGGCGGCGTATGGATTGAGCGGAGTGCCGCAGAAGCGGGGCTTTTGCTCCTCCCGCGCCGCAATATTCCCTATGTTAAACTCTGTCGTTAAACGCTTTCAGAAAAGGCGGCACGCTGTGCGTGCCGCCTTTTCTCTTACTTGTTTTCCGCCATTTCTTTGCGATAGAAATCATATCTGCCGATGAGATAGCGACCCATCTCCACCATAAACTTCACGGCGTTGGGCTTGAAATCCCGCGGGAAGTGATGGAGGAACGCGTCTGCCTCAAAGGTCAGCTCACCGTCGTAATCAACCTCGGCAAGCGCCTTCATAATCTCCTCAAAGTTCATTTCGCTCATCCCCGGCAGGGTGTGCATATCGGCACGATAGTTGTTATCGTGCACGTGCAGGGCGTGCAGGCGGTCATGCCCCAACGTGCGGATGGCGTCCTGCGCCTCCTCGCCGACAATGCCACAGTGCCCAAGATCCAGGCATGCCACAAAATGCTCATCGTTCAGCGTATCGATATAGCGGCAGAACTCGGCGGCTCTGGAGCAGACGTCATGCCCGATGCATTTGCGCTTCGGCTCGTTCTGCCACATATTCTCCAATGCAACCTTCACGTTGTACTCTTTGGCGTAAGGAAGCAGGGATTTGTAGAACTCCATATTCTTTTCAAAAAGTTCCTCCTCGTGCCCGAGGTACTGCGTGTGATGAATCGGGTGCACGATAGCAATCTTGCCGCCAAGCAAAGCCGTGATTTCCAACGCCCGCACCTGACGGGGGAAGAAACGCTCCTCATACTCGTTCGGGTTTTTCCAGTTGAACACAAACGGCACGTGCGACTGATTAAAAGGAATCCCCAGCCGGTCGGCATAGGCGCGCACTTCCAGGGCGCGGGTTTTGTATGCGTCCGTGTTGAAAATATCATCGTCCTTGGACATACAGAACAGCGACATATCGATTGCGTCATAGCCTGCATTTTTCAGAATATCAATCGATCCCTCAATGCCGAAGGTGCTCATCAAATGGCTGTTTTGCGTAGAAAGAATCATTGTTTGTCTCCTTTTCTCAACAGTTTTCCAGTTTGGTAAACAGGTCTGCATACAGCGGGTCACGGCGGATGCGGCGCACGTAAATATAGTGGTCGCGCGCCATATCAAACGCGTAATTGGCGTTATCCGTGATAATCGGGCGGGGGATTTCCACCATCTCCAACGTGTCGGGGCGAACGATTGCCGCCATCGCCGTCACGTCCCAGATGATTTTGGACCACGCCTTGATGCCCTTGGCGTTATACGCGCGGGTCAGCTCCACCAAGTAATTGCAGAGCGGATTTTTGTCTTTCAGGTAATATTCCACCTCCGGGATCGTGGTCACAAACTCGGTGCACACGCCGTTGCAGGGGATCTGCACCAGCGGAATTCTGGAGTCAAAGACCACCTGCGCACCCGGCACGTCCTGATACAGGTTGAACTCTCTGTTGTGGGGGAAGTGGAGCGCGTGGCCGCCCAGCCACACCAGTACGGCTTTTTCGGCAATGTCCGGCGCCATCAGAAGCGCGGAAGCCACATTGGTAATGGCGCCGATCGCTACGATGTAAACGGTTTCGTTACTCTCGCGCACCAGTCTGACAATGGCGCGCGCCGCGTCGGATTCCACCGGCTCTTTGGCATTGGGCAGATATTTTTCCGACCCGCGGTAGATCGGAATATCGGCGGCGGGGTTTACCAGCCCCACGATGTGTTTGATTTCCTCATAGCTTTTCTCCATCCCGTCCGCAGGGGAGACCGATCTGGAATTGAAGAAAGGCGCGGCGGTGATTGCCAGCAGTCTGACCCGGTCGGGCGAGAGCATGGCATAGGCAATGGTGTACTGATCATCGATCTCGTTATACGCATCGGTGTCCAGAATCACCGCTTTCGGGGTGTTTTTTTTCAATTCCTCCGGAATGTTCAGCATGATGTTCCTCCTTTGAAACAAGGTTGCAGGGCTTGACCCGGCTGCTTGAATTGTATCATACTTTTTCTGCAAATACAAGTATTTTTGCGGGATTTCCCGCAAAAACTAAGTAAAAAAGCGGTGGAATTTGCCACCGCAGGAGGAGTTTTTATGGATTTGCGGAAATGTGCGGTCATCGGTTGCGGAAACGTGGGGGCGACCACGGCGTTCTCCCTGATGAAAAGCGGGCTTTTTTCGGAGATTGTGCTGATTGACATCAATCGTGAGCGGGCGCTGGGGGAGGCGGCGGATTTGAATCACGCAATGCCTTTTCTCTCCCCCGCGCGAATTTTTGCCGGAGACTACCGTGATCTCTCGGATGCGGGGTTAATCATTCTTGCCGCGGGCGCGGCGCAAAAGCCAGGGGAAACCCGCATTGATCTGGTGCGCAAAAACACCTCAATCTTTGCACTGATCTTAGAGGAGGTCTGCCGCTACAACAGCGAGGCAATCCTGCTGGTAGTCACCAACCCGGTGGATATTCTCACCGAGGTCACGCGGCGGCTTTCCGCCTTCCCCGCGGAGCGCGTGATCGGCTCCGGCACCGTGCTGGACACGGCGCGCTTAAAATACAACCTCGGCGCGAGGTTAGGGGTGGACTACCGACAGGTGCACGCGTTCATCATCGGCGAGCACGGGGACACGGAGTTGCCCGTATACAGCAGCGCCAACATTTCGGGCATTGATCTGGCGCATTTTTGCGGCAGAGGATGTGAGGAGTGCGGCGAGGTGGAATTGCAGGACATTTTTACCGAGGTGCGGGACGCCGCCTATCGGATCATTGCCGCCAAAGGGGCGACCTACTACGCCGTTGCGGAGGCAGTTTTACGCATTGTGACGGCGATTGTGCGGGATGAATCCGCCATTCTGCCGGTGTCGGTAGCGCTGAACGGAGAGTATGGGCAAAGCGGGCTTTGCCTCTCCGTACCCGCCGTCATCGGGCGCGGGGGCGTGAAAAAGGTATTGGAAATCCCCCTGTCGGAGGAGGAACGCACCCGCCTTGGCGACTCCGCCGCCAAAATGCGCGAGGTACTGGACACCCTGCCCCTACCGGTGCGGGTATAAGCACCAGGGGAAACTTTTTGCCGGGGGGGGCGGTTTTTTAAAAAGTGAGCCCCCGCGCCCCCCCAAAACATTTGGGCGGGGGGGGGGGGGTGCGGGTGAACCCGATTCCTCCGTGGGTGACGGCGCCACGCCGCCCCGGTTTGGCGAAAATCTAACACCGTAGGGGGGCATTCCATATGCCCCCGCTGTAAGGGATTTTATCACAACAAATGGCGGCGGGAGCAATCTCCGCCCTACGGGTAGCAAAGTGGAAACTCCGAGCAACGGGAGGGGAGACCCCTCCCCTACGGAAACAGTGCATACACACCGTAGGGGCGACCATTGGTCGGCACCTGCGGTGCGGCTGACAGGCTGACACCTTACTTTGGGTACACACGCCCAAAGTAGCGCGTCGGCTGCGTCCCCCCTCGCGCCCCACCCAAACCAGGGCGCCGCAGAATTCGTGCAGACCGAAAACGGAAAATGAAACCCGGGCACGTTGTGCCCGGGTTTCTTCCTTAGATTCCGTCAAGAAAGCAGTATCTATGAAGTTTTTACAAACTCCCCTGTAACCCGCTCCCTAAAAACACCTATATTTCCGTTTTCGCTCTGCACGAATCATGCAAGCCCCAATCACCCGCAGACTTCGGATGTCATGATGTAGGGGTAGACCTCCTGCCCGCCGTTGATGAAGTAAATTTCCATATCCGGGTACTTCTCGCGGCAGTATGCTTCCAGCGCGCCCGCCGCCTCGTCGGTCACGTCCTTGCCGTAGAATACCGTCAGCAGAAACGCATCCGGCGTGGTGAGGATATGATCCACCAGTTTGCGCGCCACGTCGTCCCGATCTTCGGAAAGCTCCAGCACTTCTTTACCCACAAAGCCCATATAATCGCCGTTGTGGATGTGCTTGCCGCCGATGTCGGCATCCCGTACTGCCAGCGACACGCTGGCGGTAATCACGGTCTGCATGGCGGTCTCAATGCACGAAAGAATCTCCTCCGGCGTTTCGGCGCAGTCGTCAATCGCGGCAATGCCCACGTATCCGGCACCCAGCGTTTTGGTCTCGATCACGAAAACCTTGGCGCGCTGATATTCCTCCGCCGCCTGCTTTGCCGCCATGATAATGTTGCCGTTGTTCGGGAACACGAAAATGTTTTCGGCGTTGATCTTGCGGAACGCATCCAAAAAGTCCTGCGTGGAAGGGTTGTTGGTCTGCCCGCCGGAAATGACCTGATCCACGCCCAGCTCACGGAACGTGTTCATCAGCCCTTCCCCACTGCAAACCGCCACGGTGGCATACTTTTTGGCAGGCTCCTTGGATTTTTCCTCCTCCGGGATGGTTTCACTGTGCTGTACCGACATATTCTCGATCTTCACGGTGAGAAATTCCCCGAACTGACGGCAGAAACCGAGCGCTTTTTCCGGGGTCATAGTGTGCACGTGCACTTTGACGATGCTCCCGTCTTTGAACGCCACAATGGAGTTGCCGATGGTGGAGAGATAGTCGGTCACGGTGCTGACGTCAAAAGCGGCAATGTCCGTTTTTTTGGTCTGCAACTGCAACAAGAATTCGGTGCAGTAGCCAAACTCCATCTCGCTGTTTTCGTTAAAACCGGAGGCGGCAACGGCGGCAGGCGCCGCGGCACTCTCGCCTACGGTGAGCGAAATGGCGGGCATCTCCTCCCCGCTGAGCACTTTGTTGAAACCGTTGATGATATACATCAGCCCCGCGCCGCCGCTATCCACCACTTTCGCCTCCTTGAGGGCGGCAAGCAGTTCCGGCGTGCGTTGCAGAGAATCCGACATTTCTTTGGCAAGGTCGGCAAACAGGCTGTTGACCGTGCTGTCGGGCGTGAGGCGCGAAACCGCGTATTCCACCGACTCCCGCGCAACGGTCAGAATCGTCCCCTCCGTGGGGGTCAGCACTGAGTCATAGGCTTTCTTTACGCCCAGTTCCAGTGCGTGCGCAATCGTTGCCGCGTCCGCCTTTTCGCAATGCTCAAAGCCCTTTGCCATCCCGCTGAAGAACTGGGAAAGAATCACGCCGGAGTTGCCGCGCGCGCCCAGCAACATCCCGCGGGAAAGCGTGGACATTACGGTTTCCAGGTCGTTGGTTTTGATCTTGCTCAGCGCGGCGACGCCGTTTTCGATTGTCATGCGCATATTGTCGCCTGTGTCGCCGTCCGGCACCGGGAAAACGTTCAGGTTATTGACGGTATCCGCATTGGCGCGCAGTTCCGCCGCGCCTCCGGTCGCCATTTTGGCAAGCAGTGCCCCGTCAAGAACGGCGCTTTCTTCCACGGTTTCTTTTTTCTTTTCGTCCATAGGAGTGCTCCTTTTTGGTTTTGTTTCAGCGTTCTTTGCCGACAAAGAAGATGGCAAGGGTGCCGGGGCCGGAATGAGAACCGACCACCGTACCGGTGTAAACTACCAGGTCAATGCCCCGCCCGTATTTTTCCTGTAAGAATTTCTCCAGCGCGTCCACATCCGTCTGGCAGTCACCGTTGCAGACAAAGATCGTGCCGCCCGCCGCATCGTATGCCAGCTCCCCGACCTTTTCGGCAAGGGTGCGGATAGCGGTTTTTCTGCCGTGCACCTTGCTCACGTTGATCAGGTGCCCCTCGTTATCCACGTGCATCACGGGCTTGATCCCCAGCGCGTTGCCGAAAAACGCCGCCGCGCCGCTGATGCGCCCGCCGCGTTTGAGGTACACCAGGTCATCCACCGTAAACCAATGGCAGATATGCAGTTTAATCTGCTCGGCATATGCCGCCGCCTCGGTAATGGTGGCACCCTCCTCTTTCTTTTTGGCAACCAGATAAACCAGCAACCCGAAGCCGGCGGAGGCGGCAAGCGTATCCACCGCGATGAAATTGCCCTCCGGATATTTTTCTTTCACCTGTGCCAGCGCCAGGCGCCCGGAGTTGTAGGTGGTGCTAAGACCGGAGGAGAAGCCGAGATACAGGATGTCGTTCCCCTTAGCCGCTTCCTCCTCAAATGCCGCCGCAAAGGTGGCAACGTTTACCGCCGCGGTTTTGGAAACCGCGCCGCCGCGCATCTTATCATAAAACTCGTGAAAAGGGAGAACTCCATCCTGATATTGCGTATCGGAGCCGACAAAGTTCAGCGTCAGGCAACAGCGCTTCACGCCCCACTCATTCAGTTTTTCCACCGGGATGTCGCAGGCGGAATCGGTAAAAATCACGTAATCGTTCATAATGCTTTATGCTCTCCTTTTATTTTTCATGTCGGTAGCCCGACAGGAATTCTCCTGTCAGGCTATAGTTTCTTTTGCGCCGCGATTCTGCCAAGGTTATCGGCAATGCGGTCAAGCGACTCGTAAAAGCCCGAAAGCTCCGCTTCATCCAGCCCTTTCCCGGTTGCCTCCTGCACGCGCATGCCGATGCGGTAGATCTCGTTTGCGGCGGCTCTCCCCTTCTCGGTCAGCAGAATCCGCGCGTTGTAATGCGCGCCGGAATCCGCCGGGGCAAAATACACCATGTTCTCCCGGCTCAGCTTCTGAATCTCACGGGAGACCAGCGACCGGTTGATGCCGTTTTTCTTGGCAATCTCACTGGCGGAAAGCCCCTCCGGATGATCCACCAGCGAATAAATCCAGAAAAGGTGCACCCCTTTGACACCCAGCCGGACGGCTGCATCGGCTTCCAGCGCTTTGATACATTTATAAATAAAACTGATTTTATAATTGAAAAGACTGAATCTTTCCGATCTCATCGGTGCTCCTTTCCTGATGTTTACTTGTCAACATATGGATTATAGCACAGTTTTCCCCGCTTGTCAACCTTTTTTTCAAAAGCGCGCGGAAAACAGCTCGTCAGATTTCGCGCTCTGCAAAAACAGCCCGCGCCGCTTTTGCGGCGCGGGCTGTTTTCAGGCTAGTCTGACAGGAAATATCCGAACCCGGTTCTCGCGGGCGGATACCTCCTGTCAGGCTACCCATGGGGTATTGTGCTTTTCCTGTTGCTTTTCAAAATACTCCACATACCCGCTGATCTCAATCGCGGGAACGTAGGTTTTGGCATATGTGGTATTGCCGTTTTCCGCAGGACCGATCTTCTTGTAAAACACGTAAAACGGCATTCCGACGGTGGACCGGTACTCTTTCCGATCGGTCTGAAATACGTATTCCAGCCCCACAAAATCATAATTGTCAAAGCTGACCGGGCGTTGCTCTCTCATGCAGATCGGGCAGGAATGCCCGCCGAACACATAGCCGCGAAGAAGCAGTGCTTCCGCTTCTTTGACGGAAATCCGGCGCACGCTGTCGGTGCGCAGGCATTCCTTCTCCGGTGCAGAGCGGTTTTCTTTATACATGACCGATACGTTGGTCAGCACGGAATCACTGATTTTATCCCCGGGGGAGTGCCGGATATTCTGGAACGAAAGACCGATAAAATCCGAAACCGGGCGGGAAGAAACGGCATTCAGCGCGTGGGCGCTTTCCTCGTAAAAATATACCGTGATCCACTCCGCGCCGTATTTGCTGACCCCACCGTAGGATCTGCTGATTTTTGCATCGGGGAAAGAAACACCGAATGTGCGATCAAGGATTTCCCGGACCCCTGCAAGCGAGGACAGAATTTCCGCGTCCGTCAGGCGCTGATCAATCTGCACCGTGGTGCCGTCCAGAACCAGCAATTCCCCTTGCGATGCGCGCCAGCGGTCAAAGGAAACATATTGGGCATCCCCGCGCTGTGAAAGATCAATCAGATAATCGCGGTCTCTGGTGATCAGCTCAAAGCCCTTTCCGCTCAGCATATTCTCCACGATTTCATACTCCGGGACCTCAATCCCCAGCGTCGCCGCAATGCCCGGCAGCAACCGTGCCGCAAACGCCTCAAAGCCCTCCCGGTCGTTCTCGCCCAGGTCCTGATAACAATAAATGCCCAGCTCCTCCGCTTCCGGCACGGGGAAAAAGCCCAGCCGCCCCTCCGGCGCGTAAACCTTTTCGTAGCTGGTAGTTGAAGATCTCGTCACCGGAAACACCGCTGCCACCTGTTCTGCGGAATAGTGCGCATTTCCCCACACCGGCAGCTCCGGCAACGGGGTCTCCGTCTGCCCCGGTACCGTTACGTCGGAGGGCTGCCCCCCACGGCGACTGAGAACCGGCACCAGCACCACCCCGATCAGCACGCAAAAGCACGCCGCAAGGGCACCCAAACGAATGAAAAGCGTTCTTTTTTGGCGGCGTTTGCCTGCCTTTTCGCTGTTCTGAACATATTCCTCCACCAAATCGGAGTCAATGTCATTCAGCCCGCGGTTCCATTCTTCCTTTTTCATATCGCGTAACCCTCCTTTTCCAATTTTTCCTTTAACCCGGCACGAATACGTGCAAGGGTTTTGTTGACGGTGGAACGGCTGAGAAAAAGCTCGCCCGCGATCCGATCCACCGTATTGACCGCATAATAACGGCTCATAAAAATGTACCGATCCCTCTCCGGCAGGGCACGCAGATATTCGCTGACAAGGACCCCGAAATGATGCGCGTCAAACTCGTTGCCCAGCGGCTGATTCTCGGTGAGAATATCCTCCACCTCTGCCAGCGCCACCGTCATTTCGGAAGGTACATTGCCCTTTTTCTCCATGCTGTGATACCGGTTGACCGCGGTGCGGCGCATAATCGTGGTCAGAAACGCGCGCAGGCAGTCCGGTCTTGCCTGCGGCATCGCGTTCCACGCCCCGAGATAGGTGTCATTGAGGCATTCCTCACAATCCAGCGTGTCATGCACAATGTGATATGCCACGGTCAGAAGGTAATTTTTATATTTGAGTTCGGTCAGGCGGATCGCGTTTTCATCCCGTTGCCAGTAAAGATCCACGATCCCGGCGTCGTCCGGCATTTGTCCGCTGTCATTGTGCTTCAAGGTTTCCATCATTTGTCTCCCCTCGCATTAAGTGCCTTCCTTATCAACAGTCAGGAAAAAAAGGAAAAGTGTGTAATGCATAGCCTGTCAGGTTAGCCCGACAGGCTATGCACAGTATACCATATCCCGGAGGAAAAATCAATTCCGCGGCGCCAAAAAAGGGCGGCTTATGCCGCCCTTTCGGGGGTGCCGGAAGCGATGGCTTCCGGTTTTGTTATGCGTTTGGTTTTTCCCACATTTTCGGGGTAACGGTATACCGGTTTTCATACCATTTCGCGCCGTCCTCGTGATACCAATATTCAAGATTGGAGTTACCGCCGCCCTCGGCATAAGGGTCGGTCGGGCTGTAGAACACAATATTCCAGTCTTTAATCTGTGCCTCAGTGAAGCCATCAACGATTTGTTCGTCAAATTTCCCGTAACCGTAGTACACCTTTTGGGGGGCGTTTTCATTTGTCATAAGCGCGTCCATAAATCTGGCACTGACAGAACCGCTGACAACCCATTCCTTGTGTGTTGAGTGATTGATAACATTGAAAGTGTCGTTAGTGCTCGAAAACGCGCGATGATCGACAAAGCGGACATTTTCACCGATGATGATTTCTTCCAGATTTGTACATCCCTCAAACATACTCGCGGGGATGTTTACCACGCCGTTGCCTATTGTCACTTTTTTCAGTTTTTCGCACCCCGCAAACACATGACCGCTATTGCTGTAATAGCTAAAAGCCCTATCAGAATAATTATCAGTCTCGGTTAACCAATATTCGCCGATTTCCTTCACTGAATCGGGAATCACAATTTCTTCGATGCCGGTACGCCAAAACGCGCCCGACATAATATTTTGAACCGTGTCACCGATGGTGACTTTTTTGAGATTGCTGCATCTTGCAAATGTAAATTGCGGAATCACCGTGATGTTATCGATCGTAACCTCGCTGATACCCTTACACAGTTCGAAAAGTCCCCCACCGACACCGTCTCCGAGTGTGGTACCGTCTTTTTCCCAATTCGCATCGCCTGCGGCAGCGCGAAGAATGCCTCCACCGTTAATATGAAGCTTGAATGTCTTGCCGTCATAGCTGTCATCATAACGGTCCACCCAACCGGGTAAATCGTAATATTCTGCCAGAGTGGTAACATATCCGTGTTCGTCTGCAGCCCTTCTTGTGCTATAATTCACATAAAGCAAAGGCATTGTAAGGTCTTCAAGGCCTGCACAGTTTGAAAATGCTTTGTGACCGATTGAGGTAACCTCAGGGGTGAGCACGATTTCCGCAACGTTTTTCAGATTTGCAAAGGCATAATTGCCGACCATACCGCCGGTCACGGTCAGTTTTTTCAGGCTCGTCGGGATGGCACCCGCTGCCTCGGCGTTGTTCGCATAGCCGAACAGATAGCCGACATTCGTATAGTTGCTTGTTGTGTAATCAGAGCCAAGGTAGGGCATGGTCAGCTCGGTGAGCCAGTGGCAGTCTTTCAGCGCGCCCTCTTTGATGTGGTTGAACAGGGGCGAAATCTTGACCTTGGTCACGGTGCTGTCCGGCACGCCCGTGAGCATACAGAATTTCTGACCGTTCGGGAGACTGTATTCATCGTCCACGACGTAGAGCAGGTTTTCAAAGTCAGGTTTCAGCGTCCAGTCGGCATACAGGGTGATGTTTTCTGCCATGCCGGCGGCAAGGCCGTCCTCGCCGACCAGTTCCCCATAGGGGCCGTTCAGGCGCCAGCCGTTGAACGTGTAATCATATTTTTCCAGCGAGCGGGGGGTGATGGCATCCATCACGGTAAAGGTGTCATCGTTATCGTTGAAAACGCCCATCGTGTTTTTGTAGGTAATGGAATACGAGTTCAGGCTCCACACGGCGTGCACCGTGACGTCCCGCGCGGTTGCGGTGTCGATCTCGGTGATTTCGTTCCACTCCTCATCGCACCAGTAAAGGAACGTATACCCTCTCTTTGCCGGGGCGAGGAGTTTCACCTTGCCGGAAGCCAACTCGAAACTGGCGGGGTTGGGGCTGGGCGCATCCTCCAGACCCTCATAGGTCATATTGATGCGGTTTTCCAGCAGGTAGGTCGCCAGTTTGTCGGTTTTATAGTTGAAATAAAGCTGAGAGCTGGCACCGTAGTGCAACATATCGCGGATGGTGGCGATAAGATTGGGGTCGGTTGTGCCCGCAACGCCCTCTACCAGCCCCAGCTTGCGCTCGGCATAGGTGCAGACGCTGTACTCGGTCATCTCCCCGTAAGTGGTGGCGCCTCTGTATTTGACATAGGGCTGAGAATACACCTTGTCGGTCATTTCTTTCGCGCCAAGGTCGGTGTATTTGAGCACGTAACAGTCCGTGCCGCCAACGGTCTCGGTTTTGAAGGCTTTCAGGTCGGCAACCGCGGTTTTCGGTGTGCGCTCCTCGGTTCCCTCCCGCCAGATCAACACCCCGACGTCCGAAAGGGCGGGCGTGCCCGCGCCCTCCACTTTTACGGCGTACTCAATATACACCTGATTGCCGAAAACCAGGTTATAGGCGTACAGTTCCGCCGTTGCCGCGGTTTTCGCACAGCCGGAAACCAGGGTCAGCACCGAAAGCGCCAGCAGAACCGCAAGACCAAACAGAATCAGTTTCTTTTTCATGATGCTTCGTTTCCTCCCCCTTTGATTATCAGCCGTGGATATCCCACTCACCCTTATTGCCGGATCTTGAGAGGATGTCCGTGGCGGACAGATAAATAATGTGGATTTCGGGTGCCGTGTAGCATTGTTTTTCTTTCATATGTCCCCCTTTCGCGCATAGATTAAATGCCTTTTAATAACCGATCGTTCATTTATTACAGTATAGCACACCGCAAAGAAAAAGGCAACCGGAAAATGAAATTCTTCTCAAAATTCACAAATCGGAGAAAGTTTTTCTAAAACAAAAAGGCGGCAACTGCCGCCCGCCCCTCGCCTTTGTTTCGCCGGGTTTTCGCCTGTGGCGAAAATTCACGCGCCCTGCGCCTTGCAAGCGAGCTTGCCAGGTCAATTCAGATGCCGCGCGATGGCACACTTCTCCCTTGGTGAAGCAGGGGATTGCAAGTGACCGCGATCTTCCGAACAATGTTTGTAAACGTGCTTATGTATATTACGTTCGAATCCAAGTTTCTTAGCGTTCATCCTTCCTTTCCATAAAAATAAGCCAAACGCTCGGCTGAGGAGCGTTTGGCTATGTAGGTTATTCAGTCAGGCAAACTGGAATTTATTTAACCAGGACAATAACATAGTATTTTATATAATTGATGTTATATTTCAATATACTCTTCCGTTTTGATAAACGTTAATGATTTCGGATGACCGATTCACTCTTTATTTCAAAAGCGATTTTGCCGTCCGATATTTTATATTCCACCACATATTGATACCCCACAATGGGATTCTCCATTGCATGATCGGTTTTATCAAATAAGCACAGACTCAAGCCAAATTCTCCGTCTGTTTTATCGAAAAAACTGTTTTCAAAATGCAAAGTGGCTTCTTTTTTATAATTATAGTTACCGTCCGAAACGGTACAAGAATAATCGTCTTTATCAAGACCTTCAATGCTTTGTAAAATCGACGGAGCTTTGCCACTATTGTCGGATGCTAAAAAAACCGCTTTATAATTTTCAAGGTTTGTAGAGTTTATTCCATAACGAACAGTAATGGAAACGGTATCAAGCGAGAACAATGAATTGAGGTTTGAAACCGAAAAAGAACAAATTCTTTTCTCTTCGGGCGGATTGGGCTGCGGTTTATCTTCTGTTTTTTTATTACAACCAACAAAAAGCAAAGACGTAAATATCAATATAAATAATAAGGCAAGCGAAACTACATTTTTTCTCTTTAACGAATGGATTTTCATTTTGGACCTCCTAATAAGTTTATATCCTTTCTTTCCGCAAAAATAAGCCAAACGCTCGGCTGAGTATCTGTCACTACATGATATGCAAACACCTCCGAACCTCCATAAATCCCGATTTATCGATATTTTATTATACCATCAATCTTCCCGATTTTCAATCTCAATCGCGCAATCAACTTGGAAAGGAACGACCGCCTGGTTTTCGCCTGCGGCGAAAATTCACGCGCCCTGCGCCTTGCAAGCGAGCTTGCAGAGCTTCGGGCGGTGAAACCGAACCGACGCATTGCGAAGCAATGCCCGGAAGAATTTATGCCATTCCAGCCAAAAAGAGGCGGCAACTGCCGCCCGCCCCTCGCCTTTGTTTCGCCGGATTTTCGCCTGCGGCGAAAATTCACGCGCCCTGCGCCTTGCAAGCGAGCTTGCAGATCTTCGGGCGGTGAAACCGAACCGACGCATTGCAAAGCAATGCCCGGAAGAATTTATGCCATCCCAGCCAAAAAGAGGCGGCAACTGCCGCCTCTTTTTGGCTGGGATGGCCGGATTCGAACCGACGAATACCAGAGTCAAAGTCTGGTGCCTTACCGCTTGGCGACATCCCAATATGAATACCGATATATTATAGCACAAGCGGCGGCGCGCTGTCAAGAGCGCGGGGGAAAAATTTCCGCATGAGCGGCGGTGCAAAAATGCCCGTTGCCCCGGCGAAGCCCGCCGGGGCAACGGGCATTTTTTTCACTCAGTGCACAAACAATGTGCAGATCCAATAGATGAGCCCGTAAAGGGCACCTACGGCGGTGCCGTAAAGTAATACGGGGCCCGCCACCGTAAAGATTTTCGCCCCGACGCCCAGCACAAACCCCTCGGATTTGCTGTCGATTGCGGGGGATGCCACCGCGTTGGCAAAGCCTGTGATCGGCACCAGCGTGCCGCCGCCCGCAAACTTGGCAATCTTGTCAAACACGCCGATGGCGGTCAGCACCACTGCCACAAATACCAAAATCACCGAGGTCAGCGTGCCGGCGTCATCCGTATCCATTTTGCACGCCATAGTCCAGATCAGATTCAGCCCCTGTGCCACAAGGCAGATGCCGCCGCCCACCAAAAACGCGTGCAGGCAGTTCTTCAGCACCGGGGAGCGGGGCGCGCGCGCCTCTACGTACCGCGCGTAGGTTTTTTTATCCATATTCATCACAATTCCTCCGTTTTTCCTGTTTTCGGCAAAAAGGACTTTACATTTTTGCCGAAACACGCTATACTGTATATCGATGAGGAGAGCAACTTCGCCTCCCCGGAAAGGAGAACCTTATGTCTGAGTTCAACCGGTTTTGCAGTGCCGCCAAGCGCACTGCGGGAAAAATCACCACCAAAGCGGGCGAGCTTGCCGACCTTGCCGCACTGAAACTGAAAATCAAGGGTCTGCAGCTTCGCATTGACGAGCAATACGAAAAGCTGGGAGAGCTGGTCTACCGGGATCTGCACACTGAGGATGACCTGGAAGCCGAAAAGCTTGCGGTCATTGCCGCAATCGACGGGCTGTTTGACCAGCTGAGCGAGCTGGAGGGGCGTTGCTCCGCCGAAACGCCTGCCGCGGAAACCGCCGGAGCGCCGGAGGCAACTGCCACTGAAGAAGCACCCTTGGAATAACGCCGCGCACTCCCCTGCCCCCGCCTTGCGCGGGGGCTTTTTCATACCGTCAGGGGGGTAAATGTCAAAATTTGCTTAAACCGAGACCTTGGAGGCAAACTTTGTTTTGGTTTGCTGAATCTTGTTCTCCGGTGCCTTGGTCACGGGGTACCAGCCGCGGCTGTTCATCTCTTCAAAGATGTGCTGCTGAATGTTATGCGTGTCGTTCAGAAGCCCGGTGAGACACTGAATCATCTCCGGCGTGGCGCACTCCAGAAGAAAAATGTTATACATATTGGCAAGGTGCTTTTCGCCCATCAACAGCTCTGTGATTGCCGTTTTATTGCAAAACTCCGCGTTTTCCATCCCGTCTCCTCCTTATTTCACGTTGGCATACAGCTGGTCAAGGTGCTGTTTGTGCCGTTTTTCCATCTGCTGAAAGCAGTCCTTCAACTGTGCGTCATCCGTCATTTGTGCGCAATATGCGTACTTATCGGCAAAAACGCTTTCCGCCTCCATGAGATCCCCCAGTGCCGTGAGTTCCTTTTCTGTAATCTGTGCCATTTTTATTCCTCCTTTTTCTGCACTGCTCCTATTTTTGCCGCCGGTTGAAAATTTATACAAAAAAAGCCCGCGTTTGCGGGCTTTTTTTAATAGCGATACGTATCGCCGTCTATTAACTGATTAATGTAAAACTCCTCGGTGGGGGAAAAGGGTTGATTGGTATACACTGAATTGGGAGCATCTTTCCGATGGACCCCC
>URMC01000003.1 GCA_900548735.1 uncultured Eubacteriales bacterium
GGATAGATTTATGATAAGACTTTCCATGGGATATCCATCCCATGATGCTGCGGTACAGATACTGAAAGGACAGGAGTTTGTCCCTATAAACGGTGTGAATTTGGTAGTGTCCAGGGAGGAACTGGTGGAGCTTCAGAAGAAGACGAACAGTTTGAGTGACCATGACTCTATATTTGACTATATAGTCACATTGATAGAGAAAACTAGAAACAATGAGTATTTTGCCTTGGGTGCAAGTCCTCGAGGCGCAAATTCGCTGCTCAGAATGTACAGCATGTATGCGGCGCGGCAGGGCTGGAAGGTCGAGGAGCTTGACTCCAACCCGACCGAGCTTGGCGGCTACCGCGAGGTGGCTTTCATGGTCGAAGGCACGGGCGCGTATTCCCGATTGAAATTTGAATCCGGCGTGCACCGCGTACAGCGCGTTCCCGTTACGGAATCGCAGGGGCGGATTCAGACCTCCACCGTCACGGTGGCGGTCTTGCCGGAAGCGGACGAAATCGAAGTGCAGATTGCACCGGGCGATGTGGTGATGGAATCCTGCAAAAGCAGTGGCGCCGGTGGTCAGCACATCAACAAGACCGAATCCGCCGTGCGCCTGACGCACAAACCCACCGGAATTGTGGTGGAGTGCCAGGAGGAGCGCAGTCAGTTCAAAAACCGGGACAAGGCAATGAAAATGCTGCGCGCCATTCTGCTTGATCGCTCCAAGGCGGCACAGCACAAAGAAATAGCCGACCAGCGGAAAAGCCAGGTCGGCACGGGTGACCGCTCCGAGCGGATCCGCACCTACAACTACCCGCAAGGGCGCCTGACCGACCATCGGATCGGGCTGTCGCTCTACAATCTGGATTCTATTCTGAACGGAAACATCGGGGAGTTGATTGACGCCCTGATCGCGGCGGACACCGCTGCCAAAATGAAAGACTGAAACAAAGGGGAGAGTTTTTTGCAAACCAAGGTTATTTCCGTCACCGACCCTGCAAAATCGGCAGAAGTGCTGGCAGAGGCGGCGGCAATCATCCGGCGCGGCGGGCTGGTGGTCTTCCCTACTGAGACCGTTTACGGGCTGGGGGCGGACGCCACCAATGCGGGCGCGGCAAAAGCGGTTTACGCCGCCAAAGGGCGCCCATCGGACAATCCGTTGATTATCCATGTGGCACGCCCGGAGGACGCGGAACCGTATGCCGTGACAAACCCCACCTATTACAAACTGGCAAAACAGTTTATGCCGGGGCCTCTTACGGTCATTCTGCCCCGCAAAGAAACCATCCCGTTGGAAGTGACCGGGGGGCTTGACACCGTGGCGGTGCGTTGCCCCTCCCACCCAGTGGCGCACGCGCTGATCGCCGCGGCGGGCGTGCCGATTGCGGCGCCTTCCGCCAATCTTTCCGGCAAACCCTCCCCCACCTGCGCCGCGCACGTGATTGAAGATCTGACCGGGCGGGTGGATATGATACTGGACGGCGGCGAATGTGAGTTTGGGCTGGAATCCACCATCGTCAAACTGGATGGGGAGGATGGCACGCTGTTGCGCCCCGGTGCCATTACTTATGACGCGCTTTGCTGTATCTGCCGCCACGTGACCGTGGCACCGGCTGTTACAGCCATGCTAAAAGAAAACGAACGCCCTTTATCCCCCGGCATGAAATACCGGCATTACGCCCCGCACGCGCCGTTGACGTTGCTTGACGGCAAAGAATGTGATGTGCAGGAATTCCTCTGCCGTGCGGCTGCCGACCCCGCCGTCGGTATTCTCTGCTTTGACGAGGAAATACCGGCGCTTTCCATGTGCAAAAATCTTTTTCCGGTCGGCGCCGGAAAAGACCTTCTGACACAGGCGCACCGCTTGTTTGCGGCATTGCGTGAGGCGGATGAAAACCCTGAAATCAAACAGCTTTACGCCCATTTACCGACTACGGACGGCGTAGGGCTGGCGTTATATAACCGAATGATCCGTGCCGCGGCGCACACAATCAAAAAAGTCTGAGTGAAAGGAAGTTCCTGCGAGATGGCAAAGAAAAAAAGCGCCCCGGTAACGGAGCTTTCCCGCATTGTTCCGGCACCCGCAACCCCGCAGCCTATCACCGAAACCATTGAAAAAAACTATATGCCCTATGTGATGAGTGTCATTGTTTCGAGAGCAATCCCAGAAATTGACGGTCTCAAACCCTCCCACCGCAAGCTCCTTTATACAATGTATAAAATGGGACTTCTCACCGGCGGGCGCACCAAAAGCACCAATGTGGTAGGGCAAACCATGAAGCTGAACCCGCATGGTGACGCGGCAATTTACGAAACAATGGTTCGCCTGACGCGCGGCTACGCGGCTCTGCTTCACCCTTTGGTAGACTCCAAGGGTAGCTTTGGCAAGCAGTATTCCAGTGATATGAAATACGCGGCAAGCCGTTATACCGAGGTCAAACTTGACAGCTTCTGCAACGAGCTGTTCTCCGGCATTGACAAAAATGCGGTTGATCTGGTAGACAACTATGATGGCACGATGAAAGAGCCGGTGCTGTTGCCGACCACTTTCCCGAACGTGCTGGTCACGCCGAATGTCGGCATTGCGGTCGGCATGGCGTCCAACATCTGCTCTTTCAACCTGTCCGAGGTATGTGACGCAACGATTGCCCTGCTCCGCAACCCCAAAACCGGGATGGAACGGATTCTTGACATCATCAAAGCCCCTGATTTTTCGGGCGGAGGGTATATTCTCTACAACCGGGAGCAAATGCGCGGCATTTACGAGACCGGGCAAGGCTCTTTCAAAATCCGTGCAAAATACAGTTACGACAAGGAAGCTAACTGTATTGATATTCTGCAGATTCCCTACTCTACCAGTATTGAGGCGATACTGGACAGCATTGCGGCACTGGTTAAAGAAGGCAAGGTCAAGGAAATCACCGATTTCCGCGATGAAATTGACCTCAACGGCTTTAAACTGACGTTGGACATCCGCCGGGGTACCGACCCGGACAAGCTGATGAACCGTCTTTTCAAGCTCACCCCGCTGGAGGACAGCTTCAAATGTAATTTCAATGTGCTGATCAACTCCGTGCCGAAGCAACTCGGTGTGCTGGATATTCTGAGAGAGTGGATTCACTTCCGCACGGAATGTTACAGCCGGGAGTTGCGGTTTGACCTGCAAAAGAAAAAAGACAGGCTGCACCTTGTGGAGGGGCTTGGCAAGATCCTGCTTGATATTGACAAAGCGATCCGCATTATCCGGCGCGCCGAGAGCGATGAGCAGGTCATCCCCGAGCTGATGGCGGGCTTCGGAATTGATGAACTGCAAGCCGACTACATTGCCAACATCAAGCTGCGCAACCTGAACAAAAAATATATTCTGAACTGCGTCAATGAAATCGAAAACCTGAAAAACGCGATTATCGAAATGGAAGGCATTCTTGCCGACGAAATCAAACTGCGCGCCAAAATTGCGGAGCAGTTGGTGGAAGTAAAGAAAAAGTACGGAAAACCCCGTTGCACGCAGCTGATCTTCCCTGAGGATATTGAAGAGCCGGAGGTTACGGAGGAAGTTGAAAACTACCCTGTGCGGCTGGTATTGACCAAAGAAGGCTATTTCAAAAAGATCACCTTCCAATCGCTCCGCGGAAACGATGAGCAAAAGCTCAAAGAAAATGACGCAATCAATCAGATTATTGACGCCGAAAACCGCGATAATCTTCTGATTTTTACCGACAAATCACAGGTCTTTCGCGTGCGTGCCGCAGATTTTGACACGACAAAGGCTTCCGCGATGGGAGACTTTCTCAACGCCAAATTGGGGATGGACAAAGACGAGCGCCCTGTATTCATGAAGATTCAGAACACCTACGAGCCGGGCGAAAACATGGTCTTCCTGTTTGAAAACGGCAAGGGCGTGCGCATCCCGATCACAGCATACGAAACCAAAGGCAACCGCAAAAAGCTGACCGGTGCCTACTCCGCCAATTCCCCGCTTGCCGGGATCTTTGCAGAAACCGAAGCGGAACCGTTTGAAATCATGCTGATCACGGACGCAGGACGAGGGCTGATCTTCAAGACCTCCCTGATTCCGGTAATGACCACACGCTCCTCCGGTGGGGTAACATTGATTAACCTCGGCAGGCGGGAAACCAAGGTCACCGAAGTGCTTTCCGATTTCTCGGCATATGGGGACGGAAAGGGCTACCGCAAGTACAAGCTCCCTGCCACAGGCGTACCGATCAGTGACAAATACGAAGAAGCCATTCAATTAAAAATATATGATGACGCAAAGGAGTAATCAGGAACCATGAAAAAGGCGAATACCAACGAAAAAGAAAAGCCGTCCGGCAAGGTGCTGGCAACCCGCATTCTGGCGATCATTCTCGCTGTGCTGATGGTTGTGGGCATTGCCTACTACACCATTTATATGGTGGTTGACTCTATCAAAGACAAAACCACGCAGACCACCGAGGATCAAAACAAAAACAACAGTTCCAACTCTGACAATCACGACCATGGAGCGGACGACACCGCTGACGACAAGGGAGATTGGTAAAATAAGAAAAGAGAGCCGCGGCAAATGCCGCGGCTCTCTTTTCGCCTGACAGGCGGGGGATATCTCCTGTCCGGCTATTTTCTTGTCAGTTTTGCCCTCACCCGGCGCGGCAAAAAGCGCCAAAAGCGGCAAAACGGAGAGGAAAGACGCCGTAAATACGACCGGTAGCGGGGGGAATCCATCGGATACGGCACATCTTTTTTGAAAATACCGCTCACCACTGCCAGCACATCCTCACGGGGAATACCGCGTTCCAGCCAGTCCTGATTATCGCCGCGAAACACCGGCGCCCTTGTTTCCTCCAAAGCGACCAAACGGTGCAACACAAATTTGCCGCCTTTGCGCCGGTAAAGATAAATTCCGCCTACCTCAAGCTCTGTACATTTTTTCAGCAATACCGAGTCTTCCCCTTCCCGCAACAGCGGCAACATGCTGGTCCCCTTGGGGTACAGGCGGAATTCACCGCCGCTTTCCAGCACTTCGGAAAGAAGTGGGTACAGCTCGCGCATGTCAAACTCAGTCCGCAACTGCCTCGACACTGCGCAAAACCTCCAAAAACTTTCCGGCATCCGCCGCCGCGGTTGCGGCGTCAATCCCGTATTCCCCGGTCAGCTTTTCTGTCAGCTCTTCCATGGTCATCGGCTTTTCCAGCTGATCCCAGATAAAACTACCGGTCTCATTGACGGAAATAATCCCGTTAAACTGCTTTGTTGCGTCACCAACAGCAACAATGGCAAAGCCGGTACCGATCTTCCGCTTGATAAAATTCTCACTTCTGACCATCGGTCTTCTTCTCCTTTTCTCGCGTCATGCCGGAATAAGCCACCACTGCCGCCGCTTCCTCCATATTGCAGGAAAGCAGAAAGCATGGCGTTTTGTCGATCATATCCGACAGCAAATCCAAAAATGCGGTTGCGGTCTCTTTATCCGAGGGTGGCAAAACCTGTAAAAACAGACGTTGCAACATCTCCATCCCTTCCAGCGTGCGAATGGAGTTTTCCGCGGCGCGCTCCAAAAAACACAGCCCAGCCAAAGGGGTAGAAGCATTGCATTCCCAGTGCTCTTTCCCACACCATGGCGTACCGTATGCGCGCCAAGCGCCGTCCACAAACCGGAAAATCGGCTTGTCGCCGTTGATAATTCTTGCCCGGTTGCCAAAATGCCGTAACCACAGCGACACATGGGTGGATTTTCCCGTTCCGCTTTGCGCGGCAAAGGCATAGCCCTGCCCGTCACACTCCACCACTGCGGCATGAAACACAAATGCCCCGAAGCGTGGCAGTGCCGTGGCAATTTGTCGATAGATGCAGATACTTTCCGCATATCCGGCGGACGGATGATAAGGAGATGACTGCCGCTCCGCCTCGATCTCCTCCAAAGAGGCTTCCACCGTCAGATCCGGCGTGTCAAACTCCGCAAGATAATCGGCACAAAGCCGCCCAACATATGCGTAGCGGGGGTGCACCTCAATATTCAGTTCCGCCAAACGGATTTTCATCGGTACCTCCCCGCCCTGCCGGCAACTGCCGGTCAGTACGCAATTTTCTTTTCGATATAATCCTTCAGTTCCGCAATCGGAATGCGCACCTGCTCCATCGTGTCACGGTCACGCACGGTCACGCAGTTGTCGCCCGCCTTTTCCCCATCGCCGACGGTATCAAAATCCACTGTCACGCAATACGGCGTGCCGATTTCGTCCTCGCGGCGGTAACGCTTACCGATAGAGCCGGTTTCGTCATAATCCACCGGGAAGAACTTGGAAAGCTCTGTGTAGATCTCCTCTGCTTTGCCGCCCAGCTTTTTGGAAAGAGGCAGGATTGCCGCCTTGTAAGGCGCCAGCGCCGGGTGCAGGTGCAGTACCACGCGCACGTCGTTCTTCTCTGCGTTAATCACTTCTTCGTCATAAGCGTCAATCAGGAATGCCAGCGCCACGCGATCGGCACCAAGAGACGGCTCCACCACGTAAGGCGTGTAGCGCTCATTGGTTTCGGGGTCAAAATAGGTCAGGTCTTTGCCGCTGTGCTTCGCATGCTGAGACAGGTCGTAGTCCGTGCGGTCGGCAACACCCCAAAGCTCACCCCAGCCAAACGGGAACAAAAACTCAAAATCGGTTGTCGCCTTGGAGTAGAAGCAAAGCTCCTCCTTGTCATGGTCGCGCAGGCGCAGATGCTCCTCGGTCATGCCGAGATCCAGCAGGAATTTGTGGCAATAGTCTTTCCAGTATTGGAACCACTCAAGATCGGTGCCGGGCTTGCAGAAAAACTCCAGTTCCATCTGCTCAAACTCGCGGGTGCGGAATGTGAAGTTGCCGGGGGTAATCTCGTTGCGGAAGGATTTCCCGATCTGGCAAACACCGAAAGGCAGTTTGCGGCGCGTGGAGCGCTGAATGGAGGGAAAATTGACAAAGATCCCCTGCGCCGTTTCGGGTCTCAGATAGACCATGCTGGTCGAATCCTCCGTCACGCCGATAAAGGTTTTGAACATCAGGTTGAATTTCTTGATCGGGGTAAAATCGCTCTTACCGCAGACCGGGCAGGTGATTCCCTTTTCCTTGATATAATCCGCCATCTGCTCAAACGTCCAGCCTGCCGGATTGTCGGAAAGCCCGTGCTGAAACGCGTAATCCTCAATCAGTTTATCCGCACGATGGCGTGCTTTGCAGGATTTGCAATCCATCAGCGGGTCGGAAAATCCGCCCACGTGACCGGAAGCCACCCAGGTTTCCGGGTTCATGATGATTGCGCTGTCCAGCCCCACGTTGTATTTGTTTTCCTGCACAAATTTCTTCCACCATGCGCGCTTGACATTGTTTTTAAACTCCACGCCAAGGGGTCCGTAATCCCAGGAGTTGGCAAGCCCGCCATAGATCTCCGAGCCGGGGAAAATAAACCCGCGGTTTTTGCAGAGCGCAACGATTTTCTCCATTGTTTTATCCGAGTTTTTCATTTTTCAACCTCATCTTTCAGAATAGTTCTATTGTACACCGAGAGCCGCCTCTTGTCAAGCCAAATCAGGCGTCTTCGGTCAGATCCGCTACCGTGGCTTCCACAAAGGGCAACAATTCTTTTACCGAAATCAGCAGCTGGGCACCCCTCGTGCCGGAGCTGACCGTGATTTTTTCAAAATCCTCTGCCGTTTTATGAATGTAAGTGGGAAACTTTTTCTTCATCCCGATGGGCGAGCACCCGCCGCGGATATAGCCGGTCAGCGCCAGTAAATCTTTGACGTGCACCATCTCCACCCGCTTGTTGCCGGTCACTCTTGCCGCCTTTTTCAGGTCGATTTCCAAATCCACCGGAATACAGAACACTACGGGTCCCGTTTTGTCGCCGACAGCAACCAGCGTTTTGAATACCTGCTCATGCGGTAGCCCGATCTCATCGGCAATATGCCTGCCAGAAAGATCGTTTTCGTCCACGGTATATTCTTTGACTTCATAAGGGATTTTTGCCGCATCAAGCCGGCGCATGGCATTGGTCTTGCTTTTCATCGGTACGCCTTCCCTTCCTCGATCATTTCCGCCGCCGCATCGGTCTGCGCTTTTGTAACCGACAGCCCACCGAGAATCCGCGCCACTTCACCCACACGCTCCTCATCGTTCAGCTGGCGAACGGTTGTGAAAACGCGATCGTTTTCGGAATGCTTTTCAATCTTATAGTGTGCCCCGGCAAGAGAGGCAATCTGCGCCGAGTGCGTCACACACAGCACCTGCGTCTGCTTGCCGATTTCCGCCAGGCGAATCCCGATTTTCCGTGCGGTCTTACCGGAAATACCGGTGTCCACCTCATCAAACACGGCAGTACCCACGCCGTCCTTGGCGTTCAGCACGCTTTGCAGGGTCAGCATCACGCGGGCAAGCTCGCCGCCGGATGCCACGCGTTCCAGGGGCAACAACGGCTCGCCGGGGTTGGCAGAGAGCAAAAACGCCACATCGTCGTCCCCTGCGGCTTCGTATTCTCCCGTCTCGCGCACGCGGATCTCAAACCGGACACCCGGCATATCCAAAAATGCCAACTCTTCCCGAATCTGCCCGGAAAGTGCCGCCGCTTCTTTGGCTCTCAACGTGTGCAGTTCCCCTGCTAGGCGCCGCATTTCGGCTTCGCTTTCTTTCAGTGTTTTCGTCAGTTCCGCTTCCGCGTCCTCTTTGTTTTCCAGCAAATGCAAGTCTCCCGCCGCCTTTTCGCGGAAAGCAAGCACCTCCGGGATGTCCTTTCCGTATTTACGGCAAAGCTTGGAGATCAGATCCAGCCGTTCCTCTACCCGGTTCAGCGCCGCAGTGGGGTCTTTTTCGTTTTCATCCACAAAATCCCGCGCGGTGTTGGCGATATCCTCTACCTCATAGCGCATTTCGGAAAGTTTTGCCGCCATTTCTCCCGCCTCCGGGATGACGGCGGACAGCGAGCTCATGGCGCCCGCCGCACGTTCCAGCAAGAGCGCTGCCGCACCCTTTTCACTGCCGTAAAGCACATGGTAGGTAAACTCACATTGCTTGGAGATTTTTTCGGCGTTCTGCAATTTGCCGCGCTTGGCAACCAGCGCTTCCTCTTCCCCTGGTTTCAGGTGCGCCGCATCGATCTCGCCGATCTGAAAACGCAGAATATCCCGCAAACGCTCTTTTTCGGCGCTGTTTTTCTGTAATTCCTCCAGCGCCCGTCGCGTCTCGCTGTACACCCCATATGCCGCACGGTACTTTGCCGGCAAGTCGCCGAGATCTGCGGATGCATCGAGAATTTTTGCCTGTGCAGGTAAAGAAAGCAACAGCTGGTTGTCGTTCTGCCCGTGGATATTCACCAGCCGCCGGCTGATCTCCCGCAGGATCCCCTGTGGGATCACACGCCCGTCAAGACGGCACTGGCTTTTTCCGTCCGCGGTGAGCGTGCGCTGTAGCATCAGTTCCTCACCCGGGTCAAACCCAAGCTCATTCAGCAGTGCCAGCACCTCGTCGGTCAGTGCGCCAAACACGGCAGAAACCATTGCTTTTTCGGTTCCGCTTCTCACCAAGTCTCTTTGCGGCTTTCCGCCGAGCAGAAAAAGCAGACTGTCGATCATCACCGATTTGCCAGCGCCGGTCTCACCCGTGATGACCGATAACCCTTTCGGGAAATCCACATCCATGGCGGCAATGACCGCCATGTTTTCGATATGCAAGGAAAGTAACATATCAACTTTCTTTCATCAGGATGTGCAACCGCTCGCTGATATTCTTTGCCGACTGATCGTTTTTGGTTGCCACAAAAATCGTGTCATCCCCCGCTACACAGCCGAGAATCTCGGCAATTTCCAGCCGGTCAACGCCGCCCGCCACTGCGTTGGCAAGTCCGGGGTAGGTGTGAATAATCACAAAATTGGCGGCATGATCCACCCGCACGACAGACTCTACCAAAGCGGTATTGAATTTTGCCCCGATAATCATTTCCTCCCGCTTGGGCGGCATATAGCGGTAGGTGCCTTTGCTGGTCAGTACCTTTGCAAGTTGCAGCTCCCGGATATCGCGGGAAATCGTTGCCTGCGTCACGCAAAAGCCCTCCTCGGCAAGCCGCATGATAAGGTCATCCTGCGTTTCCACAGAATACCGGTTCACAATTTCAAGAATTTTCTTCTGTCGGTTTGTTTTCATGATCTTTTATCCGTTTCCATTCATTTTTTGTTGGAGTTTTGCGTAAAAGCCGCCCTTTTTCAGACGAATCAGACGGGTTTTCATCGGGGAGCGCGTGACCCGCACGGTATCCCCCCGATAAATTTCATAGCTGGCTTTGCCGTCCAGCGTCAGGTACAGCATTTTCTCGCGCCGGCAGGTGTTCTTGATTTCCAGCACGGCAGAATCTTGAAACAGCACCGGGCGCGCCGTCAGTGAATGAGGGCACACCGGCGTGACGCAAAGGCAGGGCAAGTGCGGATCAATGATAGGTCCTCCTGCCGAGAGAGAATACGCGGTGGAGCCGGTGGGCGTTGCCACAATTAACCCGTCCGCGCGGTAGGAAGAAACCAGCCCCCCGCCCTCATACAGTTCCAGATCTACAATCCGTGCCACAGAGCCGTTGGAGATCACCGCGTCATTGAGTGCAAACGATTCCGCCCGTACCCCTTTTCCGGAAGCTCTGACCTGCACCGAGAGCATGGCGCGCTCGTCAATCTCATAATCTCCGGTAAACAGCCGTTCCAAGAGCGGCAACTCGGAGAGTTCCAATTCCGTCATATAGCCGAGATGTCCCATATTCAGCCCTAAAACGGGCTTGCCCAAAGGCGCTGCGGAGCGTGCCGCGTCCAACAGGGTGCCATCCCCGCCAAGCACAATCAGAATCTCGGCGCGGCGATAAAGTTCTTCCGCCGGCAGATACTGATACTCGCTTCTGCTTTCCCTCATCCGGAAAATGCGCTCTTTATACGACTCGGAAATCAGCACCGTGGCGCCATATCCGGCAAGAGCGCCTGCCACCTGCATGGCGGCTGTTGCTTTTTCAAATACATTGAAGTTAGTAATCAGCGCAATTTCTTTCATCTCCACACCTCCTTTTCATATACAACTTTTTCTACCGGAATTTCCCGGTTCTCTTCTGCATTCCCTTTGCAAAACAGCGCTAAAAATTCCTCGTTTCCGTCCCCGCCGAGAATGGGAGACGGTGCAAGCCCCGCAGGGGTCAGCCCCACGGCTTTTGCCGCTTGCAACACCCGCAGAACCGCCGCGATACGGTCGGTCTGCTTTTTCACGACACCCTGTTTGTTCAGCGCGGCGCGCCCTGCCTCAAACTGCGGTTTAATCAGGCATATGAAAAGCCCGTTTTCCGTCAGCAGTTCCGGCACGCGCGGGATGATATAGGTAGCGGAGATAAACGATACGTCCATCACCGCAAGGTCAACCGACCCGATGTCCTTTACCGCAAGTTCCCTTGCGTTATATTTTTCCAGATTCCGCACGTGGGGGTCGTTTACCAGCTTCGGATGAAGTTGACCGCACCCCACATCCACGGCGGTGACAAATGCAGCGCCGTGCTGTAACAGACAATCGGTAAACCCGCCGGTAGAGGCGCCGATGTCTACTGTGCGCATCCCGGCAGGGTCAATTTCAAACAGACAAAGAGCCGCCTCCAGTTTTTCCCCGCCCCGCCCGACAAAACGGAAAGGGTCGGCAAGCAGGCGCACTTCTTCCTCCCCCACATCAAGGGAGGGTTTGGTAACGGGCTTGCCGTTCACGGTCACCAGCCCTGCGGAAATCAGTTTTTTGGCTTTTTCCCGGCTGTCTGCAAACCCGTTTTCCGCCAAATACAAATCCAGTCTCATTACACAACCGGGAAAATCTTCGGAAAGAAGAGATACTGGCAAAGGAACGCCATGGCAATGCCGAGCAACGCCCCGAAAAAAACCTGAAGCGGGGTATGCCCCAACAGTTCGGACAGTGTGACCTGCTGATAGCCCTTCCGCTTTTTGCTGAGTTCCGCCGACATTTCGTTGATTGCCTCCGCCTGGTGTCCTGCCTGACGACGGATGCCCGCCGCGTCTCTCATCACGACAACGGCAAGAATTGAAGCGACTGCGAAAATCGCGGAGTCATATCCATATAGAATCCCACAGGAAAAGCAGGTGGCACACACCACCGCGGAGTGGGAGCTGGGCATCCCGCCGCTGCGCACCAGCACCTCGCCGGGGTGGCAGGATTTGCGGTATTTGGAAGAAGTAAACAGTTTGAGAATCTGCGCCAGCACCCACGCCGCCGCCGCGCAAAGCAACACGCGGTTTGCGGCAAGATCCTTCAGATCCCCCAATGATCTTAAAAATTCCATATCTTAAAACTTTCTGGTTGCCAGTTCATCCGCCAGGGCAAGCAACCAGTCACCCCCGGCGATTCCTTTCAGTTCTTTTTTGGCTTCTTCTGTCAGGTACCGGGCATAATCGCCCGCTTCTTTTACGGAATAGAACGTGAGAAATGTATTTTTTTCATGCGCCGCGTCAGATCCGGCGGATTTTCCCAATTGCTCCTCGTTTGCGGTCACGTCCAGAATGTCATCCACTACCTGAAACGAAAGACCCAGTTTTGCGGCATAGCGACAGGCGGCTTCCGTCCGCTCATCATCCGGCGAGAGCCCCGCGGCAAGGCACCCGAGCAGTGACGACACCGAAATCAGCGCCCCGGTTTTGTGCGCATGGAGTTTGAGCAGTTTTTCGGACGGAATTTTCCGGTGCTCTCCCGCAAGATCCATCACCTGCCCGCCGATCATCCCGAAGCTACCCGACGCACGGGCAAGTGCAATCACCGCCGTGCGCGCCGTCACATCCGGCACTGCCGGATTGCCCGCCGCGGTTTCAAACGCTTTGGTCAACAGTCCGTCCCCGGCGAGCAGTGCCGTGGACTCCCCGAATTTTTTGTGGCAGGTAGGTCTGCCGCGCCGGAGGTCGTCATCATCCATGCACGGCAGGTCATCGTGAATGAGAGAATAGGTGTGCACCATCTCAACCGCCGCCGCAAACGGTAAAGCAGCCGCATCCTCGCCGCCGAACAGACGGCAAAACTCCAATACCAGCGTCGGGCGGATACGCTTTGCCTTACCGAAAATGCTGTATCGCTCGGCTTCCAGTTCCGTAGCAAAGTCCTCGTCGTCTTCGGCAAGATATTCTTTCAATGCGCCTTCTGCCAGTTCCGCATTTGCGGCAAGTCGCTCCCCGATGTTCATTTATTTTCGTCTCCCTTATCGTCAAACGGCACGGTCTCGGCACCGTCCGAGGTTAAGCGCACAGCCTCCACCCGGCGGTCTGCGGCATCCAGCGCCGCGGTGCACTGCCGCACCAGTTTCATTCCTTTTTCATACAAAGCAAGCGACTCGTCAAGCGTCACGTTACCCGCTTCCATATCGGCTACCACCTGTTCCAGCGCCGCCATCGCTTCCTCAAATTTTAACTTTTTTTCCGCCATTTGCGGCTCCTTTCCGCACCGTGTGCACGGTTGCCGTCACGTCCCCATCCGCCAGTTTTACCCGGATGGTTTCGTCCTCCGAGAGCGCCTCTACCGAGGATACGGTGTGCCCTGTTTCATCAAATACAATGCCAAACCCACGGGCAAGCACACCTGCGGGGTTGAGCGCCGACAGTTTTCCGCACAGTGCGGCAAGCGCGGCGCGCCGAGGGGGGACAAGCCCCTGCCCCTCGTGTATCAGCTTTTGCGCCAGAAGATCCAGCGTCATTCGTTCCCTGTCCAACACATAGCGCGGGGAGGAAAGTGCCGCGGAACCCGCAAGGCGCCGCAGTTTTTCACGCAAAGAGACAAGAACCTGCCGCTCTGCCGCTTCCGCGCGCCCCGCCAAAGCGGTGATACGCGCCGCAAGTTCCGTTTTATCCGGCACTGCCAGTTCCGCCGCGGCGGAAGGCGTTGGCGCACGGAGGTCCGCCGCAAAATCGCAAAGGGTAAAATCGGTCTCATGCCCGACGGCAGAAATCACCGGCACCGGGGATGCCGCCACCGCACGCACCACATTTTCGTGGTTGAAGCACCAAAGATCCTCCATAGAACCGCCGCCGCGCCCGATGATAATGAGATCCACCGGTACTTCACCGGCAAAGCACCGAAGCCCCTTTACCAGGCTTTCCGGTGCCCCTGGCCCCTGCACCAAGGCGGGAAACAGCACCACATCAGCGAGCGGATATCGCCTGCCGAGCACCTGCAGCATATCCCGCACCGCGGCGCCCGTGGGAGAAGTAATCAACCCGATCCGTGTTGGGTATGGCGGGAGCGGGCGCTTCCGCGCCTCATCAAACAGCCCCTCCGCCTCCAATTTCCGGCGGAGTTGTTCAAATGCGACCGCCAGCGCCCCTGCGCCGTCCGGTTGCATTTCATTGACATAAATCTGATAATCCCCGCTCCGCGGAAAAACCGAAACCCGCCCGTGCACAATCACCTTCATGCCGTTTTCCGGCTGAAAGCGCAACCGTGAAGCATACGAACGGAACATCACCGCGCGTACCGCGCCGGTTTCGTCCTTGAGAGAAAAATACAGGTGCCCGGTAGCATAGTGGTTTTTGAAATTGGAAACCTCGCCCCGCACCAGAATATCGGAGAGCAGTGCGTCACCCTCCATCAGACACCGCAGATATTCGTTCAGTTCGGTTACACTCAGCAGTTCCGCCATCTACGGTATCCTCCTTTGGATTATTTTTCCCGGTTTTCCAGTTCCGCACGGCAAAGGAAAGCAATGCCCGCCGCATTGTCCGCGGAAAATGCAGGCTCCGCAAACGCCACGTTGCCAAGCGCCGCGCGAAGATCCGCCGCGATGGTACGGTTACTCATTACGCCGCCGGCAAAGAGAATCGGCAAATCCTTGTCCTCCCGCCGCAGCCACAGCGCCATCTTTTCCAGCGTTCCGGCAATAAAGCGCTGTACATAAGCCGCGGTCAGCGCCGCGTCCCCGCTCTCGCGATAAAGCGCCAGCGCCTTGTTTTCCAATCCGGAAAGGTTACATTTCCCCTCCCGCACCGAAACGACCGGGGTGGGAATTTTTTTCGTGTTTTGCCCTGCCAGATTTTCCAGCGCCGGTCCGCAGGGGAAAGAAAGCCCCAGCGCCACGCCGACCCGATCCACTGCCTGCCCGGCATTGAGGTCTGCCGTGCCGCCGACAAGTTCAACGGTAAAGTCATTTCCTCTCGGCGTGACCATCAGCATCTCGGTCGTGCCGCCGGATACATGAAAAGCACCGAAGCGGTGCCCTTTCCAGCACTCTGCCTCACCGGATGAAGCAAGCGCCGCCATAATATGCCCATTCTGATGGGAAAACCGCAACAAGGGCGCGCCGCACCCCGCCGCAAACGCGGTTGCCGCCGCCACCCCGGAAAGGAAGCACGGCATATAGGAGTCCTCGGCGTCGCGCGGCTTTGCCGATACACCGACGCCAAGCACGCGGTGCCCGTTCAGCACCTCGGCAAGCCGCGCGGTCAGCCCCGGTAGATTTTTCACGTGTGCGAAAACCGCCTCACTCTGCCGCAGCCCTACCTCGCCGGGTTTAACCGGGAGCGGGGCTTTGAGGTTGGCAAGCACCTCGCCGCCCGCCGTCACCACCGCGATGGAGGTAGTATAGTTGCTGGTATCAAAGCCGACGTAACAATCAGCCATTCTTCTCCGCGCCCTCTCCCTCAATCTCGTTTTTCACGGCGTTCAGCACGCCGTTGAGGAACGGGCGCGCCTTTTCCTCATCGTATTTCTTGCAAAGTTCCACCGCCTCGTTGATAGAGGCGTTGCGCGGGATATCCTTGCAGTACAGCATTTCGTATACGCACAGCCGGATAATAGAGCGGGAAACGCGGGAAATACGCGTGGTCTTCCATCCGTTGGAATGGCGGTTGATCAGATCGTCAATCTCCTCCAAATGCTCGCATACCCCAAAGTAAGTACTGCGGATATACGGATCCTCCTCAATTTCCCGGTTTTCCATAGATGTCATGAAAATCGTATCCACGTCCTCATCCTTCCGGAATTCGGTTTCAAAAAGCAATTCAAACACCGCTTCGCGTGCTTCCCGTCTGTTCAATGCCATTATTTTTTCATTCTCCTGTGCGCAAAAGTAATCATCTTATTATATCTTTTCTTTCTGTAAAAGTCAATATATTTATGAATATTTTCCGCTGGAAATGAATAAAAGTGCCGGGCATGCGGCGGCGGAAATTACTTCCACCGCCGGCGCCCGGCACTGCGGATATCGCTTTATTTGAGGACAGATACCGCATCCGCAATGGTCTTTTCCAATGCTTCTCTGCCGTACTTGTCCACTTCGTCTTTGTTCTTTTCACCATGCGTCAGGCATCCGGCACCGCCGATGCACCCGCCGACACACGCCATACCCTCGATAAAGTTGGCGTCAAGCAGGTTCTTGCTCTTTTTCAGGAGCGCAATCCGGCAAGCCTCAATCCCGTCGCAGGCGCAGGGTTTCAGGGTGAAGTCGGTCAGCCCCTGTTCTTTCAGGCCCTCTGCCACCGCGTCGGAAAGACCGCCGCAGCGGGCAAAGATACGCCCGAAGTAAGAGGCGTTGTCAAGCACACCTTCCTCCAACGTGGTAATATCAATGTCCCGGCTGTCAAAGAGTGCCTGCAACTCCTCAAAGGTCATTGCCTCATCCACGTATTTGCGTACGTTTTCCTTGCGCACCTCCGCCTTTTTCGCGGTGCAGGGACCGATAAACACGACCTTGGCACCCGGCGTGGTTTCCTTGATGTACTTGGCGATAGTCGCCATCGGGGAGAGATTATGAGAAACAAAGGGCTTCAGATTCGGGAAGTTTTTGTCGATAAAATCCACAAACGCCGGGCAACAGGAGCTGGTTAAGAATCCTTTTTCCGCAAGTTCCTTGGACTCTGCCTGTGCCACCATATCGGCACCCAGCGCCGCCTCGACCACCGTATGGAAACCAAGCTCTTTGAGCCCGGTGATTACCTGCCCCAGTTTTGCATAGGTAAACTGGCTGGAAATGGAGGGCGCCACCACTGCGTACATTTTGTACTTGGTGTTGTTCTCGCTTTTCTTGATCAGGTCAATCACATTGAGGATGTAGGATTTATCGGTGATCGCGCCAAACGGGCACTGATATACGCACGCGCCGCAGGCAATGCACTTGGAGTCATCAATCGTCGCCGCCTTTTCCTCATTCATGGAAATGGCTTTGACCTTGCAGGCGTTCTGGCAGGGGCGCTTACGCCCGACAATCGCCGTAAAGGGGCAGACCTTTGCACAGGCGCCGCACTCTTTGCACTTGCTCTTGTCGATATGCGCCACGTGCTCCTCATCAAAACTGATGGCGCCGAAACGGCAGGCGTCCTCGCAGCGGTGCGCCAGGCACCCGCGGCAGGCGTTGGTCCCTTCATACCCGCCGCCCGGGCACTCATCGCACGCGATGTCGATGACCTCGATCACGTTCGGATTTTTGGGGTCGCCGCCCATGGCGATTTTCACCCGCTCGGTCAGAATTGCCCGCTCCTTATATACACAGCACCGCATGGTCGGCACCTTGCCCGGCACGATGGTTTTCGGAATGTCGATAGCAGTTTCGGGGAGTCTGCCTGCCCACGCTTCTCTTGCAACTTCCCGCAGCACCTTATACTTCAGGTGCTGTACTTTGGTATCAAATTTTTTCATCTGTTTGCTCCTCAGAAATAACTGACCTTGATTCTCTTTCCCATTTTTTTCAGGCACTCGGAAAGCTCCGCCACCAGGTTCATCTTGATGTTGAAGTTGATGGGCAGATCCGGGTTCTGATGTGCGGGGTTGACCGCACGACCCACATAAAAGTTAATATCCGTGGCTTCCTCAAACAAAAGCCTGCTGATCAGTGAAGCGCCGTCGTGCTTGAAGCTCCACTGCTCATAAGACGCGTTGTCCTTTAAATAATCCTTTGCGTATTCCAACACCTTATTGATGGTGATGACCCCCTCGGTCACCAGATCCACCCCTTCAATCTCGGCAATCGGGGGGACGTCACTGCGCTCAAAATTCAGGCTTGCTTTCAGCGGCTTGCCGAGATATTTTGCCGCAATAGAGGAGGTGGTGCCGCCGCAGACGATGTGCTTACCTTCTTTGGAGAAGAACAGCGACATCATACGGTTGCAGTCATCCCTGTTGGAGGGGGGACCGAACAGCAGGTTCATCGGAACGCGTTTGCGGATACGGATCACACAGGAAGTGGCGTCATCGCCGGGTTTCCCCCCATAGAGTTTATTGCACTCGTCCACCAGCATGGTGGAAAGGGTTTTTGCGGTATAACCGCCCGCCGCCAGCGCCTCCATAAAGGAGATGATATCCTCACGCTTCCAACCGAAATTATAGGTGCGACCCAACCCCGCATGCGGGCACCCGTCGCTCATCAGCACAAACAAATCGCCCTCTTTGAGACGAATCTCGGACTTGTATATTTTTTTGCCGCCGATATTCATTTCGGTTTTGGGATAATCGTAATTTGTGCCGTCCCGCAGGAGAATGACCTGCGGGTTGTCATACTGAATGACCTCCGCGTCGGTATTGTTCACCAGATGCACGATGGTAAAGGTGGAATACGCCACGCCGCGCACCGAGCAGATCGGCAGAGTCGCCGCGATGGTTGCCACGCAGTCCTCCAGCGTCAGCCCCTCCGCCATCATCGTGGAAATGATTTTGGAGGTCAGGGTGGAAAGAATGCTTGCTTTTACCCCGCTGCCAAGTCCATCTGCCAGTACGACCACCGTGGAATTTTCATTTTGCTCTACCACATCCACGTGGTCTCCGCAAAGTTGTTCTCCTTCGTGGTTGATGCTTTTATAGCCGATGTCTGCGCACAAATCATTCATCGGTAATCGACTCCTTCAGTTTGGTCAGGGCGATTTTGGTTTCCGCCGCGGTTTCGCCAAGCAGAGAGGCAATTTCCTGCACAATACGCATCTGTTTATCCACCACTTTGTCCGCAATTTCTACGGTCTGGCGGCTGATGTCCTCTTTGCGGGCGCGCTCGTTCTGCTCATCGGTGACGTCGCGCATAATGCCGATCAGCAGGTGGAACTCCTTATCATAAATAACAGTCTGCTCCACATACTTGTCATACTCGGCAAGATATACGCGCTGGTTTTTCACACTGTGCTTGGAGTCAAGTACGGTGAGAAAGATTTTGGGGTCCAGAATCCGCACCACCTGATCGCCGAGCACATCGGCGGCGGAACGGATATTCATAATCTTACGCGCAGCAAGGTTGATCTGCTGTACTTCCAGTTTTTCGTTCAGCACAATCAGCCCGTTGGGGGTGTTATTGAAAATGCTGTCGGAAAAACTCTCCGCCTTTTCTTTCAGATAAGGCAGGCACATTGAGACTTCCGCCTTGCCCTGATAAATGGCAATCGCTTTGGCGCGACAGGAGTCATACCCGCAGGAGCCGCAGTTGAGCTCATCCTCCGGTTTGGTTTTTCCCATTTGCAGCAGAATCTCGCGAATCTCCTCCTCGGAGGGCTGCAACCCGGTACGCGCAATCGGTGCAAAACTCTTTTTCACCGTTTCGGTGTCGGGCTGGTCTACGAGAAAGTCTTTTTTCCCTGCTACTTCTGCCACCGAAAGATAATCGTGCACCGGTGAGCGATGGTATTTTTCCATCACAGGCCCGCCGACGCAACTGCCCGCGCACGCGGACATTTCGATAAAGCAACGGTGAATCTTTCCGCCGGCAATATCCCGGAGAGCCGCAATACAGTTCTCCGTGCCGTCAATGGCAAGATAAGTATATCCCGGCGCGTCCTTTGCCATGGTTTTGAGAATCCCGCCCGTGGTCGGGAAAAAGCGCGCGCGGCTCTCCTCGGAGTAATCTTTTTCCGCCTCCGGGGTTACGCCCGCTTCTTTCATCCACTCGGTCAGTTCCTCAAAGGTCAGCACCGCGTCCACGATCCCGTAGGTCTCCGCCTCGTCCTTTTTGGCAACGCAAGGTCCGACAAATACCGTTTTGGCGTCCGGATGACGGCGCTTGATGTCGGCGCAGTGCGCCTGCATCGGCGACATCACGTCGGCAAGATACGGCAACTCCTCCGGAAAGTACTTCTGAATGAGCAAATTGACCGAATGACAGCAGGAGGAAATGAGAATATCCCGATCTTCCTCTGCGAGAATCCGCTCGTATTCCCGCTTGACGATGGTAGCGCCCACGGCAGTCTCCTCCGCCCCGGCAAAACCGAGTTTGCAGAGCGCCTTTTCCATCGCGCCGATGCCAACGCCCTCGTAATTTGCCACAAAGGAAGGCGCAAGGCTGACATAGACCGGCGCGCCGGACTGGATGAGAACCTTGACCTTTTCCCTCTCGCTGGCAATCTCTTTGGCGTTCTGCGGGCAAATGACGAAACACTGCCCGCAAAGAATACACTCGTTGCTGATAATATGCGCCTGATTGCCCGAAAAACGGATGGATTTGACCGGGCAGTGGCGAATACATTTATAACAGTTTTTGCAGTTGGATTTTTTCAGGGTCAGATATTTTGCCATCAGGCACCTCTTTCCGCCAGCGCGGGCTTTTTGATCCGCTCCTCAAAAAAATCACGGAAATTTTCTTTGGTGATGCCGGTATAGATTTCATCGTTTACCGAGACGGTCACGCCGATGCGGTTGCACTTTCCGGTGCAAAAGCTGCCGGAAAGCACCACATCGTCTTCCAGATGGTTTTCGGCGACTGCCGCCTCGATCATCGAAACGATCTCCGGCGCGCCTTTGAGATGGCACGAACTGCCGACACAAATTTCAACGAATACCATGCTTACACCTTTGCGAGAATCTCTTTCTCAAAGAAGTCCTTCACGGTTTCGGGCGAGACGGAGTAAAAGTTGTCGTCCACCGTCACACATACACCCTCCTGACATTTGCCCATGCAGAAGGTGCCGCCAAGCTCCACCTTCTCTTTCAGGGCATTTTTGGAAATCAGATACTGTAACTCCTCTACCACGCGGCGGGAGCCTTTGATATGGCAGGAACTGCCGATACAAACCGTTACTTTCATACTATTTTCCTTTCAAGTGTGTATTTGAAATCGAAAGAAGAAGCGAAAGACTATTCGTAGTCCACCACGTTGACCCACGAGAGCAGGAACTGGCGTTCCTTTTCGTTGCCCTTGACCGACTGGGAGGCAGCAACAATAGGCATCCATTTTTCCACATAGTGTTTCTCGGTCCCGCTCTTTTTGCAGAACAGATCGAGGTACTCTTTAGCGCCGTCAAAATCGCCGTTCAGCCAGAAGAGCAGATACGTGCGCGCCACGTCCGCAGAGGCGTTGCCCTGCGTGACGTGCGCCCAGTCGAGGATATAGGGGGTACCGTCCTCGGCGATGACGATATTGGAGGGGTTGAAATCCCCATGGCAGACTTTGTTGTGCTTCGGCATTCCTTCAAGGCGCGTGTGGAGATCGTATCTCGTGGTCGCTTCCAGGTCCGCCGCGCTGATTTTGCGGTTCATTTTATCCTTGAGTTTGGTCAGAAGCGGGCAGGTCTTGGCGTGTACCTGCATTTGCAGATCTACCAGCAGTTCCAGATACTCGCTCTTTTTCTCCGGGTGCTCCGCCATCAGTTGTGCGAGCGTTTTTCCTTTGATATACTCCGACACGATCGCCCACTTCCCGTCGATGGTCAGTACCTCTTTGATTTTCGGAATGTGGAGCCCGGTCTCCTCAATGCGCGCCTGATTCAGCGCCTCGTTGAGAACGTCCGCTTTGGAATAATCCTTGTCAAAAACCTTGATACAATCTTCGCCATCGCGATACACGGTCTTGCTGTTCCGCACGGCAATCACTCTGTCCAGTTTCATCGTGTTCTCCCTCCCCTTTCTTACGCTTTTTTGGATTTACGGTACACGCGTTTGAAGTCGCCTTCCTCAACCACGGGTTTGATCTGCGTCTCGTCCGGGGTCTGCATTTCATGGAAGGTTTCTTTGCCGTAGTACGCATTCAGATACATCTGTTTGATCTCGCTCATCAGCGGGTAGCGGGGGTTGGCGCCGGTGCACTGGTCGTCAAACGCCTGCTCGGTCATATCGTCCAGCCGGGCAAGGAAGTCCGCCTCGTCGATGCCGTAATCCCGGATGGTGGACTTGATACCGACGCGCGCCTTGAGCGCATTGACCGCCGCAATCAGGCTCTCCAGCTTTTCCTCGTCTGTGGTGCCGGCAAGCCCCAGCGAATCGGCGACCTCCGCATAGCGGGACAGGGTCTTGGGGTGATCATACTGCGGGAAAGTACCCATCTTTGCGGGAACCTCCGCTGCGTTGAAGCGCAACACTTCGTCAATCATCAGCGCATTGGCAACGCCGTGCGGCAAATGATGGAAAGCGCCCAGTTTGTGCGCCATGGAGTGGCACACACCAAGGAATGCGTTTGCAAACGCCATGCCCGCCATGGTCGCCGCGTTTGCCATCTTTTCGCGCGCCTCCACGTCGGTCTGACCGTTGTCATAAGCGCGGGGCAGATATTCGAAAATCATTTTCAGGGCGCGGAGCGCAAGCCCGTCGGTAAAGTCGGTTGCCAACATGGCGGCGTAAGCCTCCAGCGCGTGGGTCACGGCGTCGATACCGGAGGCAGCGGTCAGCCCGCGGGGGGCGGACATATGGAAGTCTGCGTCGATAATCGCCATCTTCGGCAACAATTCGTAATCCGCCAGCGGATATTTCACGCCGGTCTGCTCATCGGTAATCACGGCGAAAGGCGTCACTTCGGAGCCGGTGCCCGCAGAGGTCGGAATGGCGACAAAATAAGCCTTTTCGCCCATCTTCGGGAAGGTGTAAACTCTCTTGCGGATGTCCATAAAGCGCATCGCCATATCCATAAAGTCCACTTCCGGATGTTCGTACAGCACCCACATAATCTTGCCCGCGTCCATGGCGGACCCGCCGCCAAGAGCGATGATGCAGTCCGGCTCAAACGCTTTCATCTGTGCCGCGCCCGCTTTGGCGCACGCCAGCGTCGGGTCGGGGGCTACGTCAAAGAACGTGGTATGCTGAATCCCCATGGCATCCAGTTTGTCGGTAATCGGCTTGGTGTAGCCGTTATGATACAGGAAGCTGTCTGTCACGATGAACGCCTTTTTCTTGTTCATCACGGTTTTCAGCTCGTCCAGAGCCACCGGCAGGCAACCTTTTTTCAGATAGACCTTTTCAGGCGCGCGGAACCACAGCATATTCTCTCTCCTTATCGCAACGGTTTTGACATTGAGCAGGTGCTTGACGCCCACGTTCTCGGAAACGCTGTTGCCGCCCCAGGAGCCGCAACCAAGCGTAAGAGAGGGGGCAAGACGGAAGTTGTAAAGATCCCCGATACCGCCCTGAGAAGAGGGGGTGTTGACAAGGACGCGGCAGGTCTTCATCCGCTCCGCAAACTCAGCAAGTTTCGCTTTTTCGGTCATTTCGTTGAGGTAAATGGAGGAAGTATGACCGTATCCGCCGTCCGCAATCAGATGCTCGGCTTTGTCAAACGCTTCCTCGATGTTCTTCGCGCGGTACATCGCAAGCACGGGGGAGAGTTTTTCGTGTGCAAATTCTTCGGAAAGTTCCACGCTCTCCACTTCGCCGATCAGAATTTTCGTCCCCTCCGGCACCGTCACGCCTGCAAGCGCGGCGATGGTATGCGCCTTCTGACCCACGATCTTCGCGTTCAGCGCGCCATTGATGATAATAGTCTTGCGCAGGTGCTCCGTCTCCTCGGGATTGAGGAAGTAGCAACCGCGGCGGGCAAACTCCTCTTTCACCGCGTCATACACGCCGTCCAGCACGATGACCGACTGCTCGGAGGCGCAAATCATCCCGTTATCAAAGGTTTTGGAATGAATGATGGAACTGACCGCCAGCACCACATCCGCCGTGTCGTCAATGATGGCGGGGGTATTGCCGGCGCCGACGCCAAGGGCAGGCTTGCCGGAGGAATACGCCGCGCGCACCATGCCGGGGCCGCCGGTGGCAAGAATAATGTCAGCCTCTTTCATCAGGAGATTGGTCATTTCGAGAGAAGGCACGTCGATCCAGCCGATAATATCCTCCGGCGCGCCGGCTTTCACCGCCGCATCCAGCACGACCTTTGCCGCCGCCACCGTGGAGCCTTTGGCGCGCGGGTGGGGGCTGATGATGATGCCGTTTCTGGTTTTCAGCGCCAGCAAGGTTTTGAAGATTGCCGTGGAGGTGGGGTTGGTCGTCGGAATCACCGCGGCAACAAGCCCGATCGGTTCGGCAATCTTCTGTATCCCGTAGGCGGTATCTTCTTCAATCACGCCGCAGGTTTTGGTGTTTTTATAAGCGTTGTAAATATACTCGGCGGCGTAGTGGTTTTTGATCACTTTATCCTCTACCACGCCCATACCGGTCTCCGCTACCGCCTGCTTTGCCAGCGGAATACGCATGTTGTTTGCCGCAAGCGCCGCCGCGAGGAAGATCGCGTCAACCTGCTCCTGTGTATAGGTCGCATATTTCCGCTGTGCCGCGCGCACGCGGGCAATGGTTTCTTCCAGCGTTTCCACGCTGTCCGTCAGTTTCACGTTCTTTTTTTCCATGATTTACGCGTTCTCCTTTTTTGTGGAAAGATTTTGGGTGGTGTCCGCCGCAAGCTGCCCTGCCAGCACCGCTAAGGACAGCGCTAAATTTTCATTTCTCACCGTCACGCCCTCCGGTACCCGCAAGCGCCTGCCGGAAAAGTTCCAGATTGCGCGGATCCCGGCGCCAAGCACTAACTCACACGCCGCATCCGCCGCGCTCTCCGGCACGGTCAGAATCGCGATTTCCGGGCGCTCCGCGGCGTAAAAGTCCGCAAACCCGGCAACCGGCAACACCGGTTTGCCTTCGCTGTCTCCGGTTTTCCGTTCATCCCGGTCAAATGCCGCGATCACCGAAAGACCGTACTTTTCAAAGCCGTCATAATGCAGCAATGCCGAGCCGAGCTTCCCCGCGCCGAGAATCACCGCACGCACGGTTGTCCGACAGCCGAGTGCGTTTTCCAGATCCCGGATCAGGTCCTTAGTCACATATCCGATGCGCGGTCGCCCCGCGCCACTGATCTGCGCCAGGTCTTTTCGCACCTGCACCTCGCCCAGTTCCAGTGCGCGCGCAATCGCCGCCGAGGAAACCGTTTCCCCAAACGTGGTCGTGCCGCCCTTCAGGCATTGCAGGTACAACGGCAAGCGCGCCATGACCGCCTTGCTGTTTCCCGCCTTTTGCAAGCGTTACACCTCCCTTTTCCTTTTTTACAGTTGCATTTTATCACAAATTCCGCTCGGTTGCAATAATCAAAACTGCATATCGATATATATTTATCGATATATGGGCAAAATTGCTTATTGAGGGAGAATTTTTTTGTTTTTTTCGGTTATTCCGACAAATATTTACGCCGCGCGTTACAAAGCTCGGTAATAAAAGCCTTGTCAAGGGACGAAAGTCGGTATCCGCTCTGCCGGATCAGCATATCCTTATATATTTTTTGGTGATCGGCGCATTTCCGCTCCACAAGGTCATACCGCGCAAGAAGATCCTCCGGCACGGCGGAGACCCACATATAGGCTTCTTTGTTGACGGAAAGAATGTCAAACTGGCTTGCCCGCTCAAACACGAACACACGGCGGTTGCCCCCTTCCGACAGTTCTTCCTTGCGCACCTCCGCCAGCGGGAGAGACGGCACAAACGGGTCGGCATGGGCGATTTCCAGATATTTGGTCAGGTCTGCCTCCGTGATCGTTTCCTTTGTTGCCAGCGGGTGCTCACGGTGAAAAATCAGCCGATAGGAAAACTCGGTCACCAGTTCATACGCCAGCCCTTTTTCCTCCAGCATATCCTTGAAATACCGGTCGTGCCGCTCCGCATACCGAATGATCCCCAGCCGATAGGAGGAGTTCAGCACATTGTTGATGGCGCGGAGCGCGTTTGTTTCCTTATACAAAATTTCCGCCGGTGCGTCCGCAGGCAGTTTTGTGGTAAACTCGGCAAACGCACGGGAAATATAACTGGCGCGCGGCACCGAAATCGAAAACTTCAGTTTTTTACTTTCTCCGTCGCGAAAAACCTCCTCCACCTCTTCGATCTGCGTCAGGATTCCGCCCGCGTAACGCATCAGCCGCTCCCCGTCCGGCGTGAGGGACATGCCCTTGGCATTCCGCTCAAAAATGGTAATGCCAAGCGACCCTTCCAGCTCCTTGATCGCGCGGCTGATATTGGGCTGCGCCACAAACAGCTTTTCCGCCGCCTTGCTGATAGAGCCGCACTTCGCCACCTCCGCGGCGTATTTCAGGTAAAGAATGTTCATTCGTTCTCCCCTTTCGGAGAAAAAGTGCGATAGACCTCACCGGAGAGGGTCTTCCATGTGAAAACGCCGTCCTCCAGTATCATATAACTATGGGGGGAGTTCTCTTTCGGGATGGAAACGGAGCCGGGATTCATATAGATATAATTCTCTCGCACCTCAAGTGCCGGCACATGGGTGTGCCCGTGCAGAAGAATATCGCCTTTGGCGAGCGGGGGCAAATTCCCCTCGTGAAACAGGTGCCCGTGCGTGGCAAATATGGTTCTGCCCTTGCAGAACAGCAGGCAGGAGTCCGAGAGCACCGGGAAATGCAGCACCATCTGATCCACCTCCGCCTCGCAGTTACCGCGCACCGAAACCACGCGCCCGGCAAGGGCGTTCAGGCGTTCTATCACCTTTTTGGGTGCGTATTCGCGCGGCAGATCGTTGCGGGGACCGTGGTACAGGATATCTCCCAGCAAAAGGAGCTTGCCTGCGCCCTCCTTTTCAAACGCTTCCACCATTTGCGCGGTATAATAATCCGACCCGTGAAGATCGGAGGCAATCATCAGTTTCATACAGACCTCTTCCCGGCGCTTGCCGTGTTACTTCAAATATATCATAACATTTTTTGATTTATTTGGCAAGGTTTAATTTAAAAATAAATATAAGAATACGCCCGCGGAACCCGCGGGCGTTTTGATTTTTTATTCGTTCTCGTCAGAATCGTCCTTTTCGCGCTCAAAATCTTCCTTGGAGGCACCGCACAGCGGGCAAACGAAATCCTCCGGAAGATCCTCAAACTCTGTTCCCGCTTCGATCCCGTGTTCGGGGTCCCCTGTCTTCGGGTCATACTCATATCCGCAAAGTTCGCAGACATAGATTGCCATTTTCAGAAACCTCCCTTCTGCTTCAAATTCAACACACCATATCATAATCTAAGAGAGTGTTTCTTGTCAAGCGTTTTTTTGCAGTTTTCGGGAGTTTTTTCGGAAAATTATGTGAACAAAGTGAAAAAATCACATGGATTTGTATTTTTCGCGCAAATCAGATGATCCTGTCTTTCTCGCTTTCGTTCCGGTAAATGTTGACAATATCCGCAATCATGCGCGCCGTACCCTCAATACCGAGAGTGGAGCTGTTGACGGAAAGATGGTAATTATCAAATTTTCCCCATTTTCTGCCGGTGTAGAAGTTATAATAGCTGACCCGGCGCTTATCGGTTTTATTGATCAGGTCGATTGCCTCACTGCGCTCCATTTCGTGCCGCTTGCAGACCCGGCTGATGCGCGCCTCCATATCGGCGTAAATAAAACAGCTGATCCGTCTTTCGTGATTCCGGAGTACGTAGTCGGCACATCTGCCGATGAAGATACAGTCACCCTCCTCGGCGGCTTTTTTGATGATCTCGGTCTGCGTGATGAAAAGCTGATCATTGATCGGCACATCAATGCCGAAATTCCGCGCGCCGTAAAGTGAGGAGCCAAGCGCCAGCGTGTAAAGGAGACTGTTGGTTGCCTTTTCGTCCACTCTCCGCAAATAGTCGGGGCTGACGCCGTTTTTCTGCGCCGCAAGCGTGATCAGCTCTTTGTCGTAGACCTTGAAGCCGAGCAACTCACCGAGCCTGACGCCGATTTCCCGCCCGCCGCTGCCGAACTGCCTGCCGATTGTGATAACCATATTTTCTGCCATAGCCGTATCTCCTCTCGCGTTGGTACACTCATTATACCACATTTTAAGCAATTTGTAAAGAGGATATGTATAATCGGTGCTAACGGTGACAAAAGAAGAATAGATTGGAATAGATTTTTTTGAGGTGAAACGATGAAAACAAAACGACAGTATCTCTACAACGCACTGTTGCTGACCGCCGTTACCCTGCTGATGCGCACGGTCAGCGTCAGCTTCAACGTTTATGTCTCCAATCGCGTGGGAGCGGAGGCAATGGGGCTTTTGTCACTGGTTTCGGGCGTGTACGGCTTTGCGGTGACACTGGCGACCTCCGGGATCCACCTGGCAACTGTGCGCACGGTATCGGAGCGGCTGGGGCAGACGCACGGGGCGGAAAACCGCAAGTGCCTTTGCGCCTGCCTTGCCTACGCCTCTTTTTTCGGTGCGCTTTCCACGGTTTTGCTGTTTACCTTTGCGGCACCCATCGGGCTTCGCCTGCTCTCGGACGCACGCACCGTGCGGGCACTGCGCATGCTCTCTTTTACCCTTTTGCCGATTGCGCTGTGTTCCGTGATGAACGGATATTTCACCGCAGTACGCCGGGCATGGAAAAATGCGCTGGCACAGGTGGCGGAACAGGCAATCAAGATTACGCTGACGGGCTACCTGCTGGTCATCGTAGCGCCCAAAACCGTGGAGGGGAGCCTGATCGCCATCCTGCTCGGGGGCGCGGTCTCAGAGAGCTTTTCGCTGATTCTCAATCTCGTTTTGTATCAGTTTGACAAGCGGCGCTTTTCCGGCGTGGTACAGCAAAGGGGGGGCGGCAAGGTGCATGTGGCAAAGGTCGCCATGCCGGTTGCCATCAGCGCCTATATGCGCTCCGGGCTTCTGACCATTGAGCATATTCTGATTCCCCGGGGGCTGAAAGCTTTCGGGCACGGCAACTCCGCCGCGCTTGCTGCCTACGGGTCACTTCACGGCATGGCACTGCCTGTGGTGCTGTACCCTGCCGCCATTCTCTCCTCGTTTGCCGCGCTCTTAATCCCTGAAATGACCGAACAGCAGACCAAACAGAACAATCGGGAAATCCGGTACATTGCGGGGCGCACCTATCAGCTGACGCTGCTGTTTTCGGTCGGAGTGGCGGGCGTGATGCTCTGCCTTTCCGGGGAGCTTGGCGAAACGCTGTATCACAGCGCGGATGTGGCATATTTTATCCGCCGGCTGGCGCCGCTGATTCCGGTGATGTATTTAGACACCGCAACCGATGCCATGCTTAAGGGGCTTGGGCAACAGGTCTACTCGATGAACGTGAACATTCTGGATGCGTTTGTATCGGTGATTGCCGTGTGGATTTTAGTACCGCGGCTGGGCATCAACGGATATCTGATTACCATTTACATCACGGAGTTGCTCAACGCCGCGCTCAGCGTGGTGCGCCTGTTACGTGTGACGCGTTATCGCCCCGCGGTATTGCGGCTTGTGGCGCGCCCGGTTGCCTGCGTGGTGGGGGCAACGTGCCTGTTGCGCCTTGCCGTGGCGTTTTTGCCAAGGCTTCTGCCCGCCGGCGGCGGGCGGCTGGCGGTGCATATTCTTTTTGCGGCGCTTTTTTATACCGCTCTGCTTTTTGCCACCGGAACACTGGGGAAAGCCGACTTCCGTTGGCTTTTCCGCTCTGTTTTTCCTCCCCGCGAAAAGAAGAAAAAAAGCCCGCCCGTGAGTTGTTAAAAAACTGTAACCTTTGCGCTTGCCCCTTGAAAAACGGGCAAAATTGTTGTAAAATCATAATCGGAGTACAAGGGTTGTGTAAAGGCAACGTGTAGTACCAAATAAGATAGGAGATGGAAATTATGACCAACAACAAGTACGTTTTGTCCTGGATCGATGAAATGGCCGCAATGACCAAGCCGGATAAGATCGTTTGGATCGACGGCAGCGAGGAACAAGCGGAGGCACTCCGCAAGGAAGCCTGCTCCACCGGCGAGCTGATCAAGCTGAACGAAGAGTTGCTCCCCAACTGCTACCTGCACCGCACCGCGATCAACGACGTGGCACGTGTGGAAGGCAGAACCTTTATCTGCACCCCCACCAAAGAGGAAGCAGGCAACATCAACAACTGGGTAGAACCGAACGAGATGTATGCCAGACTGAAAAAGCTTTACAACGGCTCCATGAAGGGCAGAACGATGTACGTGATTCCCTACTCCATGGGTGTTGTCGGTTCTGATTTTGCCAAGATCGGCATTGAGCTGACCGACTCCATTTACGTTGTACTCAATATGCTGATTATGACCCGCGTGGGCAAAAAAGTGATTGACGCGCTGGGTGACAGCCCGGATTACATCAAGGGGCTTCACTCCAAGGCTACTCTTGACGAAGAGAACCGCTATATCACCCACTTCCCGCAGGACAACACCATCATGTCCGTCAACTCCGGTTACGGCGGAAACGTGCTGCTCGGCAAGAAGTGCTTTGCACTTCGCATTGCCTCCTACCTCGGCAGAAAAGAGGGCTGGATGGCAGAGCATATGCTGATCCTGGGTCTGGAATATCCGAACGGCGAGATCAAATATATCACTGCCGCATTCCCCTCTGCCTGCGGCAAAACCAACCTTGCCATGCTCATTCCGCCTGAAATCTACAAGAAGAAGGGCTATAAAGTATGGACGGTCGGTGACGACATCGCATGGCTGCGCGTCAACAAAAAGGACGGCAGACTGTACGCCGTGAACCCGGAGAACGGCTTCTTTGGCGTAGCGCCCGGCACCAACGAGCACTCCAACCCCAATGCGCTGGCTACGACCAAGCGTGACACCATCTTCACCAACGTTTGCTACAACTCCAAACTCAACACGGTTTGGTGGGAAGGTCTTGACAACAACCCGCCCACACCCGAAGACGGCGCCATCAACTGGAAGGGCGAGCCGTGGGATTACCGCAAGTACAACAAAGCGGATAAGATCAACACCTCCGGCGCTCATCCGAACTCCCGCTTTACCGCAATGGCAAAGAACTGCCCGTGCCTGTCCTCCGAGTTTGATTCCCTGACCGGTGTGCCGGTTACCGCAATCATCTTCGGCGGTCGCCGCGCAAAGACCGCTCCGCTGGTGTACCAGTCCTTCAACTGGCAGCACGGTACCTTCGTCGGTTCCATCATGGCGTCCGAGACGACGGCTGCCGCCGCCGGTGCAGTCGGCGTTGTCCGCCGTGACCCCATGGCAATGCGTCCCTTCGTGGGCTACAACATGGGCGACTACTGGGCACACTGGCTTGAGATGGGTCTGAAGATTCCGCACCCGCCCAAGATCTTCCACGTCAACTGGTTCCGCACCGATGACGAAGGCAACTTCATCTGGCCCGGCTTTGGCGACAACATGAGAGTTCTTCTGTGGATTCTCGCCCGTTGCGAAGGCAAGGTAGACGCTGTGGAGACCGCAATCGGCTATGTTCCGAAGCCGGAGGACATCAATGTGGAGGGTCTGAACGGTATCACCACCGAGACCATCCGCGACCTGCTGTCCATCGACACTGCCTCCTGGAAAGAGGACATCAAGAACATCCGTGATTTCTACGCCCAGGTCGGCGATCATGTTCCCGCTACGATGTACGAGGAGCTGGACGCACTGGAAAAGAGACTCGGCTGATAAATAAACAGCAAAAGAACCCCTCCCGGTTTTCCGGGAGGGGTTCTTGTATTATTGATCATTGGTCAAAGCCGGAAAATGCGTCCATTCCGGCGGCAGTAAGGGCGCGGAGGTACTCGCCATAAGAAATCCCGCGCGCTTGGGTGATATAGTGATTTTTGCCGGAGTGCTCCCCCGCCTGCCACTCAATCAGATAAAAGTGAAAATCATCGGTCCGGGGTAAACTCCCTAACAGGGTAACGCCCTCCCCTTTGGCGGTGGCAGTGCCGGAGCGCAACGTTTTTCCGCTTGGCAAATCCGTGACCGTAAAGGTCAGTTCCGTTTCAGTGGGTAGCTCTGATACTGCGTACAAATTGTATTTTTCGCTCTCCGGCTCGGCAAAGGAGAGCAACAGCGGCGCCTGCACCCGGCGGATAAAGGAGTATGCCAGTTTTTCGGTGCCGTAATAGTCCACCACCGCGTCGGATATCTGCGGCCAGCCGTCTTTCAGGTTCCACCAGATAATCCCCCCGGCGCGCTCCCGCGCCAACCGGAATTTTTCAATAAAATACTTCATCGCTTCCGCCTGCGAAATCTGACTTTGCCGCGCAAAATCCGGCAGATTTTCCGCCATGTCACCAAACATGGTTTTGACCTGATTGCACATCAGCGGGATACGGTAGGCATACGGCGCCGCGGGCGAGAGTTCGGGGCTGGCGGCGTGCACCAGCCAGTCGGGGCGACCGTTCCCGTTCTCATCCAACGGCGGGAAGAGTTGATCGGCGGAAATAAATTTCGCAAGGCTCGCCGGCGATGGGCAACCGTGATAGCCGATTTCGGAGGCAAACAGCGTTTTGGCACCCTTATAATAGTCGCCCTTGAAATAATCCCGCGTCCCCCTAAGGTGTTCCTCCGGAGTTTTGACACGCGTGCCGAACGCGACAGGATCCAGGTACGGCGAGGACGGGAGGTAGGGGCGGACAGGGTCGTATTCCCGCACCGCGCGGGCAAGCACCGTGCGGGTCAGCGGGTGGGCGTTCGGGTCCTGCGGCAGGCGTTTCCAGCTGTAAACCAAATCCCCCTCGTTATCCCCTGCCCAAAGCGCAAGTGACGGGTGCTGACGGAGCCGCCGGATCACGGTCTGCGCTTCGGTTTCGCAAAGTTTCAAAAACCGTTCATCCTCTGGGTAGATGGCACAGCCAAAGGCAAAATCCTGCCAGACAAGAATCCCGTGGCGGTCGCAATAATCGTAAAACGCGTCCTCCTCATAAAGCCCGCCACCCCACACGCGCACGGCATTACAGCCGACATCCGAAAGCAGTTTCAGCCCGCGGGCAAGCCTTTGCGGCTGGCAGCTGGGAAATGCGTCGGTCGGCACCCAGTTGGTGCCAAGGCAAAATACCTTTTTGCCGTTGACGCGGAAGTAAAAGTCTCCGTTCCCCTCCCCGTCCAGCACCGAGGTGCGCACCAGTTCCACGGTGCGGATGCCGAAAGAAAAGCGCTTTTCGTCCAACACCGTTTCCCCACGCGTAAACGTCAGGGTCACGTCGTAAAGCGCCGGCTCTCCGGCGTTCTTCGGGAACCAAAGCAAAGGGTCTGGGATTGTCAGGCACGCAGTGCCGTCCGTATGCCACAACGGCAGGCGGAATGCAAATTCAGACGTACCGCAAGTGCCGCGCAACGACAGGGTCAGGTCACGGACAGAATCGGCGTCGGTGTGAATACGATAGAAAAAATTGACCCGCGCGGTATGTTTCACGGTATCTGACTTGGTGGTATAGAGGTAATATTCCTCAATACGCTCCGGCGGCTTTTTGACCAGATACACCGGGCGGAAAATCCCGCCCGACACAAAGCGAGGGAAAATGTCCCACCCATACAGATACGCCGCTTTGCGGATCGGCAGAGAGGCAGCGTTATAATGTAGCCCCGCGGTCAGCGGGGTCAGCGGATAGCGCCGCGCCTCAATCATCGCCGGGAGGATGTGCACCACCAGTGAGTTCCCGGTTTTTTTCAGCCCCGAAACCGCGAAGGTATGCGGAATCATCATATTTTCCGCCTTGCCGAGCAGTACCCCGTTGAGGTAAATCTCCGCAATGGTGTCGACCCCTTCAAAGAGCAACTCATCGGCGCCTTCCGGCGCGTCAAACTCGGTATAATACCACAAATGGCGGTTTTCAAACTGCTGATAGACCAGCGGATTTCCGGCGAAAAACGGGTCGGGGGCAAGCCCCGCGCGAAAAAGATCCAGCTCCATGCAGCCGGGCACTTCCGCCCCGATTGTGTCGTTTCTCACGGCAAACTCCGCGGTGTGCACCGGGGCAAAGCCGGTTTTCTTTACTTCCTCATTCGGAAGTGCGAGCAAGCGCCAGTTGCCTTTCAGTTCGGTTTTCAAGCGATTCTCCTTTACAAAAATGCGCCGGAAGTTTCCGGCGCATTTTGATTTTCAAAAAATTACAGATAACGCTGAATGGTGTCGCTTGCTTCCTCTACCGGGATCGAAGCGGTCATAAACAGGTTGACATCGTGTCTGTCAAGAAGTGCCGCAACCTCATTGAGCATGATCTCCAGCGCGGGGATGTTCCCGTTGCAGATCTTGAGGGTGTTGTCCACAAAAATGTCGGTCACGTCATAGTTGCTGGCAAGAATGCCGGCAATCAGCCCGTAGAGAGCCTGCGCGTCGGAAACGAGGTATTCTTCGGTATCCACAAGGCGAACCTTGGAGCTTACGTCAAAGCGCAATTTCGTTCCTTTTTCGATACAAACAACATCGCCGTGCGAGGTGGCGGAGGCGGCGTTTACCTTCTCAATCAGAGTTTTGGTTTTGCCTGTCCCTTTTACGCCAATCATCAGTTTCAGCATAAGAAATACCTCCAAAATATTGATAACGAAAGCACTCTTCCGTCTCTGATTTTATTATACACGATGTTTCTTCTTTTTTCAAGTGCTTTTTTCAAAAATCAGGAAAGAAAAAGCGAGGATTTGACGGCGTTACACTAAGGGGAAAATGAGAACAACGATTCTTGTTGACAAGGACAATCCCTCAGTCAGCTTCGCTGACAGCTCCCTTTACACAAGGGAGCCTTAATAGAAGACCCCGGCACGGCAGTGTGCCGTATCGGGGTCTTTCGTTTGCTTGCGGTTTTTATTTGGCAAGTCTTGCATCAAGTGCTTTCTTCTCTTCTTCGTAACCGGGTTTGCCGAGGAGCGCAAACATATTCTTCTTGTATGCCTCCACGCCGGGCTGATCAAAGGGATTGACGCCGAGCAGGTAGCCGGAAACGGCGCATGCCTTTTCAAAGAAGTAAATCATGTAGCCAAGCGACTTGGCGCTTCTGTCCTCTACTTCCAGCAGGATGTTCGGCACACCGCCGTCCATATGGGCAAACAGCGTCCCCTGCATTGCCATATCGTTGACGTAGTTCAGATCCTTACCGGAGAGGAAGTTCAGCCCGTCGATATTGGCGGGATCGTTCGGGATGTTCAGTTCCGTGCCGGTCTTGCGGATTGACACCACGGTTTCAAACATGGTTCTCATCCCGTCCTGGATGTACTGACCGAGCGAGTGCAGGTCGGTGGAGAAAATGACCGAGGAGGGGTAAATGCCCTTCTGGTCCTTCCCTTCGCTCTCGCCGTAAAGCTGCTTCCACCATTCGCAGAACATCTGCATAAAGGGCTCATAGCCCACCAAAATTTCGGTGGTTTTGCCCTTGCGCAGGAGGATGTTGCGCAGTGCGGCGTATTTGTAGCAGTCGTTTTTCGTCAGATCCGGATTGGCAAACGCCACGCGCGCGGCGTCCGCACCCGCCATCAGTTCATCGGTGTTCACACCCGAAACCGCGATGGGAAGAAGCCCCACAGCGGAGAGCACCGAAAATCTGCCGCCCACATCGTCCGGCACCACAAAGGTCTCATAGCCGCGCTGATCGGCAAAGTTTTTCAGTGTGCCCTTGGCGCGGTCGGTGGTGACAAAGATGCGCTCCCTGGCGCCGTCCATCCCGTATTTCTTCTCCAGCAGTTCCCGGAAAATGCGGAAAGCGACCGCAGGCTCCGTGGTGGTGCCGGATTTGGAGATCACGTTGATGCAAACGTCTTTACCCTCGCAGATCTGCAACAGCTCCGTCAGGTTTGTGGCGCTGATGTTGCAGCCGGAGAAATAAATTTCGGGGCCATCGTGCTTGAGGTTGTTGTAAAGCGGGGATTTCAGAAATTCTACCACGGCTCTGGCACCAAGATAGGAGCCACCAATCCCGATGACGATAAACACGTCACAGTTCCGGCGGATTTTTGCCGCTGCTGCCTGAATACGGGCATACTCCGCTTTGTCATAATCGCGGGGCAAATCCAGCCAGCCGAGGAATTTGTTCCCCTGAGCGGATTTTTCATGGAGCATGGTATGCGCCGCGCTCACCAGCGGCTGCAGATACTCAATTTCTTTTGCGCCGACTAAAGGCGCAACATAGGAATCAACGAGACGTACCGACATGTGCAATACCTCTTTCTGCAAGAATGCAAATTTTTTAGAATTACATTGTACACGATTCCCGCAGAAAAAGCAAGTGCTTTTTTAATATTTCCATATATTTTTTGCATTTTTTGATACGGATTTTATATGCAGTTGAACCTGGCAAGCATCCGGCAGAACAAAGCCCCGAAAGTTAGCTTCTCCACGCCCTCGTTGGCATAAACGCCGACCGAGCCGATCTCGTTGCCGTCATACAAGTATGTGACCGTACCCACGCGCGCGCCTTTTTCTACCGGCGCCGCCAATTTTTCGGGCAGATCGATCTTCACGCTGACCTTGCCGGCACCGCCCTTGGGCACAAGCCCGGAAAACGCATCGAAACTGACAGGCACCGTTTCCTGCTCCCCGCCGCAGACCGACAGTTCCCGGCTCTCGCCGGGGGCGGTATACGCGCTGTAATTGGCGAAGCCGAAATCCAGCAGTTTGGTCGCCGCCGCGTTGCGGTTATCCCGGCTGGTGGAGCCCATAATCACACAGATGAGCGACAGCCCGTCACGCTCCGCCGTGGCGCTGACGCAAAAGCCCGCTTTCGCGGTGGAGCCGGTTTTAAGCCCGGTGCAACCCGGATAAAACCGCACCAAGCGATTGGTGTTGGTCAGCCCGAACGCGCCGTCACGAATGGTATCCATCCAGATACCGCTGTATTTCAGGATGATGGGATGACGGATCAACGCCGCCGACATCAGCGCGATGTCGCGCGCGGAGGTTTTATGGTTGGTTACCGTGTCGTCCAGCCCGTTGGTGTTTTCAAAATGCGTGTTGGCAAGCCCCAGTTCCGCGGCGCGCGTGTTCATGCGCTCCACAAAACTTTCCTCGCTCCCGGCGGTAAACTCGGCAAGCGCCACGGCGCAGTCGTTGGCGGAGGAAATCACCACGCACTTGACCATTTCTTCCACGCTCATTGTCTCCCCTTCTTTGAGAAACACCTGCGAGCCGCCCATGGAAGCGGCGTGCGCGCTGACCGTTACCATATCGGTCAGTGCGTATTGCCCCGCATCCAGCGCTTCCATCACCAATAACAAAGTCATCACCTTGGTCACGGAAGCGGGCGGCAGCGCCTCATCTGCGTTCTTTTCATACAGTACCGTACCGGTGGCGGCGTCCATTAAGACGGCGCTTTTGCAGTCCAACTCCCCGGAGAAAGCCGCCACCGGGATTGCACTTCCCACGCCGGACGCGGTGACCTCCTCCCCGTCGGCAAATACCGGCAAGGAAAGAGAAAACAGGAACAGTGCGCTGAGCAGAATCAACATTATTTTTTTCGGTTTCATCAAAAAATCACCCCCATGGACCATATGCCACGGGGGTGATTTTTATGCGAAGCGCCGCTTGCCCGATGCAAGTCTAATTATTTTGCAAAAGAGGGGCTCCTCCCCTACGGTTAAACACCGCGTTCCCGTAGAGGCGAGTATTGGTCTTTCGCACGAGAGATTTGTTGAAATGGCAAAACCGCGGTCAACCAAATGATTGACCGCGGTTTTGGTATTTTTCAATCAGCGGGTAAAATCAAAACCGGCGGCGATTACAGTTTCCACTCCATAAAATCAAGGCGCTCGCCTTGCTCGTTTACTGTTTCGATACTGTATGGGGTGAGTGACAGCGGGATTTTCCGATCAAACAGGGTTACCGCGCCGCGTGCGGGTTTCCCCTCACACTCATACGCCCGCAGAATTGCGCCGTTGCTGTCTTCATTTTTCTTGATCGCGCTCACAAAAACGTTTTCCGGTACGCCGGAAACGGCGCTGTACCGCTCCGGCAGGGTTCCGTGATGGAAACCGGCGTTGATTGCTCTCAACGGTGAGTTCAACAGTGCCGCGCGCCGATGTGCATCCGTGGCAGAGGAGAACGGGAAAACGGCATATTCCGTGTGGTGAATCCCCTGCGACATATACCGCAAGCGCCCGTCACGCACACCGTAATGATCCGCAAATGCCGCGCCGCGAAGCACGGTCATACGCACGCTGTCTGCGGTGGAGTCGTACCCGTATTTTCCGATATTCGCCACGCCGACCCCGGCAGAGGCAAACCATTTTCCAAACGGCTCCTCCCCTTGACACAAACTTCTTGTCACGGTGCCGAACGGAATCTCACAAGTCACCTCATCCTTTGCGGGAAAGCAGAGTTTCAGCGCCCGGTGCTTACCGTGAAAATCCGCCGTCAGCGAGACGCGCAGTTCATCACTGCCGGCATACAGCCAATACTCCCGCATCAGCGTGCAAACTTCATGATGAACGGTCACACGCAGGGCGGCGCACACCGCGCCCGATTCCAGCACTTCAAACTCCGGCGCGGAAAACCGTCCGCAAACCTCGCCCAGATCAAACTGCCCGTGCGCCCAGGTATCGCATGCGGTCTCATCGGTCAGAACGGCGTCAAAACCGCCGTCGGCAATCACGGCACCGTTCGTTTTGGAGATGATCTTTGCAATCTCGCCGCTCCCCCGGTCAAACTCCACGCGCAGCACGGCGTTTTCCAGCGTATGCTCGTCCGCAAAAACGGTTTCGCCGCGTTCTGCCTCCCCGCTGACAAACACGCGATACAGCCGATAGCCCATCGCGGGGACTTCCGCCTGAAAAGTCAGTTCATAGAGGTCGGATTTTCCGTTGGTCGCCTCCCCACGGATCATCTGAAACGGAATTTCCCTGCCCGTTTCATCTGTCATACGGGCACACTCCGCGCGCCGCCGAACCGCCGCCCTGACCGGAAACGCGTGCGGGTTGAACACAAGAACGGGCGTGCCCAGTTTTTCGTGTTCCCAGACCAAAAAGTGTTTTTTGACCGCGCCGCCGGGATTTCCCCCGCGTGCGGTTTCCACTTTTTTGGCAATGGCTTGCATGGCAAGGTTCAGTTCCCGTTCCGTTACGCTCATCGTCTCGCCGAACAGGTTTGCCGCGTCCCGATAGGCGCTCTCGATCGCGCAACCTGCCAAAATATCGTGAAACTGGTTAAAAAGCAGGTTTTCCCATGCTTTTTTCAGTTCGGCGCCGGGATAGGGATAATCCGTCAGGCGCGCGGCAAGTAAGCAGATACGCTCCGCGGCGAGGAGATTTTCTTCACACAGGCGATTCTGCCCTTTGACCTCGTTCATTGCACTGTAACAGCCGCGCGCGTGGTGTTGCAATTCCGTGCGGACAACCGGCAGATTTGTATTTTTGTTATCATCAAAGAAGTCGTCTACCGAAGCGAAAACGTCCTCTTTCTGCATTGCCCGGTGCAATTCCGCCAAAAACTGTGCGCTGGCGCCGCCCCCGTGGTTGCCGACCCCGAAAAAAGACATCCGTTCCACGCCGTCCGCCTTGGTGCGCGCCGCATTGGCGCGGATTTTTTCCGCCGTCATCGAGGGCCCGTAAGAAAGAATACGGCTTGCCGTTACCGCGCTGCCGTCGTCGCTTTCCCAAATGAACTGATCAAACCCCAGCGGGTGCTCCCCCTCAGAGGGGCGCATAAACACATAGCGCGACATTCCGCCCGCGCGCAGAATCTTGGGCAATGACGCGTTGTGCCCGAAAGAATCTACATTATATCCGCTTTTAGCGCAAACGCCGAATTTTTCTTTGAAATAGCGTTGCCCCACCAACGCCTGACGCGCAAAACTCTCCCCGCACGGGAGGTTGCAATCCGGCTGGATGACCCAACCGCCCACAATATTCCATCTGCCTTCCTTTACCCGTTTGCGGATCTCCCCAAACATAGAAGGGTCGGTTTCCTCTACCCACCGATAATAGGCAGAGCATGCGGAAGTAAACTTATAGTCTTCAAATTCTTTCATTCTGTCCAGCGCACTGCGAAAGGTCGCCAGCACCTCGGAGTATCCGTCCTGCCAGCGCCACAGCCACACCGGGTCGATGTGGGCGTTGCCCACCAGATAATGCTTTTTCATTCTGCCACCTCCATCTGACCCGATTGTAACAGACAAGGAAATTTTCCTCAATGGATTTTCTTTGGCAACTATTGCTTTTTCTTATGATTTTTTGTAAAATAGAGAAAAGAGGTGAGAAAATTGAGAAAATATGCGTCGGCGGAATTTGTAAAGGACGGAGTTCTTTCTGCGGTCAAAAAGGGGCTGAATGGTTTTACGGCGCTTCATTGGCACGAATTTTACGAGTTGGAATATGTGATAGAGGGTGCGGGCGATTATGAAATTGACGGGGTAAGTTACCCGATCTCGGCAGGAATGTTTTTTCTTATGACACCCGCAAACCATCACACTGTCCGCGCTGAAAATTGCCGTATTTTCAATGTGATGTTTTCCGAGCGCGCCTGCCGCACCGATCTGCTTGCCCGCTGCGTAGAGGACGGTGGGGCGCTTACTTTCAGGGTGCAGGAGCCTGACCGCCGCTTCTTTGAAACGGTGCTGGATGAACTTTGTCTCCGGCAATCCTCCGCGGAATTTGCCGCCTGTCTCTTGGACAGCGCATTGTACAAGAGCCTTTCTTACCGAGGGGAAAAGCCTGCGCGCCCCTCCTATCTCGCGCTTGCCACGGTGTATCTGCTGGGGCATTTCCGGGAAAGCCCGACGCTCCCGGAGGTGGCTCACTTTACCGGCTATACCCCCACCTATTTTTCGGCAATGTTCCGGCGCGACACCGGGGTGACTTTTCAGCAATATCTGGATCGGTTGCGGTTTGACTATGCGAGAAAACTGCTTCTCTCCTCTGCGCTCACCGCCTCGCAGGTGTGCGAGAGCAGCGGGTTTCGGGATTATCCGAATTTTCTGCGCCGGTTCAAAGCCGTATTCGGAGTTTCGCCGACATAATTGCGGGAAAAGAAGCGCAAGTGAAAAGCGCGGTCAACCCAATGGTTGACCGCGCTTTTGGTATTTTTCAATCAACGGGTAAAATCAAAGCCGGCGGCGGTGAGGAAGGCTTTTGCCATCAGCGTGGCTCCCATCTGATTGGGATGGATACGGTCCCACGCGAGGCGGGAGGAATGCTGATATTTGCAAAACTCATCAAACATCGCCTGAAAATCCACAAAGATACAGCCGTGCTTTTCGGCAAGGCGGCGGCAGATTGCGCCGTATTCGTCCATCCGACGGCGCATCGGGTCGGCTTTGTTCGGCTCAATATAATAGGGCGAGAGAATAAAAATCCCTTTGACTTTATCCTTCATCAGGGTAATCATCTGCTCTACGTTCTGTTCATACTGTTCGGGCGTGACGGCTTTGGCGGGGATAGCCGGCAGGTCAAACTGCCGCCACACGTCGTTGATGCCGATACAGATGGAAAGCCACTCGGTCTTGTGCGTCAGCACGTCGCGCTCGTAGCGCTCCAAGAGGCTTCGGCTGGTGTTGCCCGAAACGCCGCAGTTGGTCACGCGAATATTCCGCTCCGGGTAGAACGCCGTCAGCAGGTTTTCCACCATGCGGACGTAACCGAAACCCAGCGAATCCCCCAGCCCCTCGGCAAGCGGCGCGGCGCTTTTCATATCCGTGACCGAGTCACCGGCGAAGATAATGCGCTCGCCGTCCCGAAACAACAGTCCCTCACTCATTTTCTCACTCCAAACGCGTATTCGGTGGTATAATCATACTTTTCACCGGGGAGAAGCACCGTGTTGGTAAAGCCCTCGTGGTGGATGCTGTCGGGCATATGCTGGGTCTCCAGGCAAACGGCATTCTGCTTGCCCTGCGGATACCCGCCCTTGAACGGATGGTTCGGGTTGCACAGGAAGTTTGCCGTGTAGCACTGCACCGAGGGCTGATTGGTAATCACCCGCATTTCTCTGCCGCTTGCCGGGTCATAGAGCGTGGCGCGCCAGATCGGGTTTTTCCGTTCTCCGCCCGTAAAGTTGAAGCAATGGTCATAGCCGCCCGCGATTTTCAGGTCGCGATTCTCGGCGGCAAAATCCTTGCCGATGGCTTTCGGGGTGCGGAAATCAAAGGGCGTTCCCGTAACATCCACCAGCTCCCCGGTCGGGATCAGCCCTTCATCGGTGGCAAGGTAGGTGTCCGCGTCCAGTTGCAGAATATGATCAAAAATCTTGCCGGAAGCCAAGCCGCCGAGATTGAAATAGGAATGATTGGTGAGGTTGAGCACCGTTTTTTTGTCGGTCGTTGCCTCATAGTGAATGGAAAGGGCGTTTTCGGCTTTCAGGGTATACGTCACCGTGACGTCCAGCGTGCCGGGGTAGTTCTCCTCTCCGTCAGGGGAAACATAGTGCAGTTTCAGCGCGGGTTCCAGCCCGTCCGCTTCCGTGACTTCCCAAATTTTGTGGCTGAAGCCCACTTTGCCGCCGTGCAGGTGGTTTTCACCGTTATTGATGTAAAGCTGATAGCGCTTGCCGTCCAGTTCCAGCTCGCCGCGGCAGATACGGTTGCCGAAACGCCCGATCAGCGCGCCCTGATACCCGTCGCCGAATTCGTAATGCGAAATATCGTCATAGCCGCCCACCACATCGGCAAGGCGCCCGTCACGATCCGGCACCAGAATCTGCTGAATCGCACCGCCGAAATCCAGAATCGCCACTGCCATGCCGCGCGCGTTGCGCATGAGGTAACGGTGTACCGCACGTCCGTCGGAAAGACTGCCGAAATACTCTTTTGTAATGCTCATATCGCACCTCCGGTTTGTTTTCTTCATTATAGCCCCGCCCGGCTTTCAGAGCAAGTAGCGGGGCGCACTATTCACAATTTATTAACAACATTCCCGCCGGATTTTTGCCCCCACTGATTGACAAAAAAATCACAGTGTGGTATACTGAATTGTCTCATTTGAGACAACGGAGGAATCATGGAAAACCTGACTGCGCTTCTTCACCGCGTGCCGCTGTTCAAGGGTGCCGAAAAAGAGAATATCGACCGCCTGCTTGCCGCCGGAGAAGTGCGCGCATACGCCGCCGGGGAATCGCTTTCCGGCGGGGCAAAATGCCTTGGCGTGCTGATTTCCGGCACGGCGGCGGTGCTTTCCACCGACCGCGGGCGCACCGTGCTTTTGCGCACGCTGGCAGCGGGCGACGTATTCGGCGCGGCGGCGCTGTTCTGCCCGGAGGATCTGCCGCTTTCGCGGATTGAGGCAAGTTCCTCCTGCTCGGTGCTGTTCTTCCCTTTTTCCGCCATTGACGATTTACTCGCCCGTGACCCCGCATGCCGTAACGCATATCTGCGGTTTCTCTCCGGCAGGATACGCTTTCTCAACCGCAAAATCTGCTGTTTCACGGCAGGGTCGGCGCAACGGCGGCTTTCACTCTGGCTTGCGGCGGAAGAACACGACACCGTAACCCTGCCGGGGTCACTTTCCTCCCTTGCCGAACTGCTGGACATCGGCAGAGCCTCCCTTTACCGCGCGCTGGACCGCCTGACGGACTCCGGGGCGATCACGCGGAATGGGCGGCAAATCACCATTATCAGTCGGGAACTCCTGACAAAGGAATTAGAATAAAACCCCGAAAGAAAGGAAACATTATGAAAAAAGTACTCGCACTCGTTCTGGCACTGCTCTGCCTTTGCACCCTGTTTGCGGCGTGCAAGAAAATCGACCAACCCATGATAAAACCGGACAGCCCCGCTGCCGACAACGAAAACAAGAATAACAACAATAACACCACCCCGGCGCCGGACGCTTCTCTGGAAGTGCGCGTGTGGACCCTGAACGGCACCACCGGTTTTGGTATGGCACAGCTGATTCAGCAGAAAAAGGACGGCAAAACCGCGCTGAATTATAACTTTACCGTAGAAACCAATGCTGCAAATGTGCGTGATGCCGTCATTGCGGGAACAGCGGATATTGCCGCCGTGCCTACCAATATTGCCTCCGCACTGTATCACGCAAAGGGCGTAAAAGTGCTGGCGCTCAATACCGCGGGGGTGCTTTACCTTGTCACAAAAGATGACAGTGTGAAAACACTTGACGATCTTTCCGGCAAAACCGTTTACTGCCCCGCGCAGAATCCCGCGTTTATCACCAATGCACTGATCGAAAAATCCAAAGTGACCGACATCACCGTGGACAGTACCACATATTCCGATCCTACCAATCTTCGCACCGCAGTTGCCTCCGGAAAGGTCGATTACGCCATCCTGCCCGAGCCAATGGTCACGATTGCAAAGTCCGCCGCTGCAAAAGCGGGGCTGACGCTGACTGTCGCCCTTAATCTGACCACGGAGTGGAACAAATACTTCACCGAGGGGTCGCTGGTGCAGGGTTGCGTGGTGGTACGTTCCGAATTTCTGGCGGCTCATCCGAACGAGGTAGCCAAGTTTATGGAGGAATACAAGACTTCCGTAGAATACGTGATCACCAACCCGGCAGAAGCCGCCGAAATGATCGTTGCCGCAGGTATTTTTGCACAGGCTCCCGTGGCAAAAAACGCGATTCCGAAGTGCAATCTCTGCTTTATAACCGGAGCAGAAATGAAAACCCGCCTTGCCGCGTTCCTTGCGGCAATGCCCTCGAAGTCCATTGGCGGCAAACTCCCCGGTGACGACTTCTATTACGGCGCATGAAAGCCTTTTCCCGCCGCCTGCCCCGCCCGGTGACCATGTTGATTTCACTGGTTTTTTGGGTGGGGTTATGGTGGCTGATTGCCGCAAAATTTAACAAACCCCTGATTCTGCCAACGCCCCCGGCGACCCTTAAAGCGCTGTGGGCGCTGGCAAAAACCGGGGGCTTTTGGCGCACTGTGGCGCTCTCGCTGGTGCGCATTTTTTCGGGCGTGGCGGCGGCGCTGGTCGCGGGAACACTGCTTGCGGTGCTGACCGTGAAAAGCCGGTTTCTCCACACTCTGTTTTCTCCCCTGCTGGCGCTTTGCAAAGCCACGCCGGTGGCTTCCGTCATTTTTCTGATTTTGCTGTGGGTGGGGCGGGCGCGTGTGCCGTTTCTCATTTCCTTTATGATGGCATTACCCATTGCATGGAGCAACGTGCGGGAGGGGATTCTGCAAACCGACAAACAGCTTCTGGAAATGGCGGAGGTCTTTCATCTCGGCTTTTTCAAGAAGTTGTGGCGCGTGCATGTGCCCTCTGTGCTTCCGTTCTTTCTTGCCGCCTGCCGCACGGCGCTGGGGCTTGGCTGGAAAGCGGGCGTTGCCGCCGAGGTACTTTGCGTGCCGGAAAACTCCATCGGCAGAGCCATCTACGAGGGCAAGTTGTACCTGATGACCGATGAATTGTTTGCGTGGACGCTGGTGGTGGTTTTAATCAGCATGGCGGTGGAATTTGCCGTTGTCAGACTGCTGACCCCGGCGCGGCGCGGAAAGGAGATCGAACATGCTGACGCTTGAAAATCTCTCCAAAAGTTATAACGGGCGCGCGATTCTTTCTTCCCTTTCCTATTGCTTTCCGGCAAAGGGGCAGATTTTGCTGATGGCGCCCTCCGGCGCGGGAAAGACCACGCTGTTGCGCCTGATCTGCGGGCTGGAAAAGCCGGACGGCGGCAAGGTAACGCTTGACTGCAAGCGGCTTTCGGTCGCATTTCAGGAGCCACGCCTTGCGCCGTGGCTGACAGTGCTGGAAAACGTAATGCTGGTGCTGCCGAACAGCGCCGACAGCGAAGAAACCGCCCGGCAATACCTTGCGGCGCTGGAACTGGAAGCCGCCGCAAATCAATACCCCGCCGCCCTTTCGGGCGGGATGAAAAGCCGCGTGTCGCTTGCCCGTGCGCTCGCGTTCGGCGGTGACTTATTATTGCTTGACGAGCCGTTTGCAGGGCTTGATGAAGGCTTGAAAGCCCGCATCGCCCCCACCATCCTCGCCGCCAACCGTGAGGGGTTGACCATCACCGTTTCCCACAACAAAGACGACGCCGCGCTCCTTGGCGCAAATATTCTCACGCTGACCGGTAGCCCCGTTTCGGGTATTGCCGAAGAAATCTCATAAACAGCTTGCAAATGAACAGGCGGAAGTTGCCGTGCTACGGCAACTTCCGCCTGTTTTTCCGATTTATTTTACATCGGTAGCATGACTGCTGTTTTTTTTGAAAACCTGTCGGAATTTCGCTGTCGGCATAACATTTATTTTTGATGCATGATAAACTCTATGTCAGAAACCATAATCACCTTTTTAAGGAGAACATCATGAAAAAGCTTGTTTTTGCCGTTTTATTGCTTTGCCTGTTTCTCTGTGCCGCACCGTTGCTGGTTGCCTGCAACCATACGGAAAAACCACCACAGGATTCTCAGAAAGAACCGAACACCCCATTGCAAGCCAGTGAGGGCTTGCAGTTTTCGCCTGTCAACGCCAACGGCTATAAGGTCTCCGGGGTGGGTAGCTGCACCGATTCCGTGATTGTTGTTCCGGGCACCTATGACGGCAAGCCGGTAATCAGCTTGGGGACAGAAGCTTTCAAGCAAAATCAACAGCTTACCGGCATTGTTCTGCCGGAGAGCCTGAAAAGCATCGGGCGCGGTGCATTTTCAGGGTGCAAAAAACTGAAAGAAATCCTGTTGCCGGATGCCGTTGAAACCATCGGCAAGCAGGCATTCAAGGGCTGCACCGGTCTAAAAAGCATTACCTTGGGCACCGGGCTTCGGAGCGTAGGAGAAGACGCGTTTGGAGGGTGCACCTATCTAAGCAAAGTATGTATCCCGGATATTGCAAAATGGAGCGCGGTAGAGTTTCATGACAGATCCGCAAATCCGTTGTTCTATGCCCATAATTTATATATCGGCGAAGAACCGATCACCAATCTCACGTTTCCCGAAAATACGAAAAGCATTGGCAGATTTGCTTTCTCAGGGTTCACCAACCTCAAAACCCTCGTCATTCCAAGCAATGTCACCGATATTGGCTTGGGAGCATTTTCGGATTGCAGTAATCTGACAAGTATCACCCTACCGTTTCTCGGGAAGTCTCCGGATCTGTTGCAGAACGCGCATTTCGGGTTTATTTTCGGTGCCGAAACGGCAGAAGCAAGCAGCCAATCCGTTCCCGCTTCCCTTACGGCTGTCACGATTACCGGAGATAAGCAAATCACACTCAGAGAACACGCTTTTGCAAATTGTACATCCGTGACAAATATCACCCTTTCGGACAATGTTACATACATCGGCGATTACGCATTTGCCGGTTGTACCGCTCTTGCAACGGTTACAATACCGGGTACCGTTACCGCCATCGGAAGCAACGTTTTCTCCGGTTGCACGTCTCTTGCTACAATCACAATACCGGATACCGTTACTGCTATCGGAAGCAACGTGCTATCCGGTTGTACCGGACTTTCCGCTCTCACTGTACCGTTTCTCGGGGAAACATCTACCGATGAAAAAAACGCCTTTTTGGGGTATTTTTTCGGCGCCACCGACTATAAAAACAACCAAAGCATTCCGGAGTCACTGAAATCCGTCACCATCATCGGCGGTAAAACGCTTGGAGACGGCGCCTTCTATCACTGTGCAAACCTGACTGAAATCGTGCTTGCAGCCAGCACCGAAAGCATTGGAGAATCGGCATTTTCCGGCTGTACCGGAATCACCGGTATTTCAATTCCCCAAAGCGTCAGGCGCATCGGTAGCGGCGCATTTTACAACTGCACTGCTCTTTCCGGGGTAAATATCACGGATATTGCCGCTTGGTGCATGCTTGAATTTGACCAATATATAGGCTCCAATCCACTGTCCTATGCCCACAATCTCTTTCTCAACGGAAAGCTGATGAACAATCTTGTCATCCCGGACGGTGTTACCGGTATTGGCAGCGGAACATTTTACAGTTGCACAAGCCTTACCAGTATTACCATTCCGAACAGCGTTACCGCCATCGGAGATTATGCCTTTTACAATTGCAGTGACCTCTGCATTGTACGCAACAACAGCAAACTGCCCTTAAAAATCGGTAGCACAAATTACGGGTATCTTTCCAATTATGCCAGCATCATCATCGACAAGAGCGGAACCATTACCGACAGGGCAGGCGGAGGCGAATATATTTTTTCGGAGAATTGCTTCCTGTTTCAGAAAAAGAACAATATTTATATGCTTCTTGCTTATACAGGAGAAAGCGAAACGGTTACTTTCCCCGGAAATATTCAAGGAAGCAACTATCAGATCTCCCGCGTGCGCGGTTTAGGCGGGGTGAAAAATGTTATTATTCCAAACGGCGTTACGGCAATCGGCGATGCCGCCTTCTATTTTTGTGAAAACCTGAAAAGTATTACCATTCCCGAAAGCGTAACAAGCATCGGGGATCTTGCCTTCCACTATTGCACAAGTCTTGAAAGCATCACAATACCAAAAAGCGTTACTCATATCGGGGAGAGCGCGTTTGCCAACTGTACAGCTCTTACCGAAATCACCATTCCCATCGATGTCAAAACACTCGGCGAGGGAGCCTTTCAAAACTGTACCGATCTTGAAAATGTCATTCTGGAAAGCAACATCTCCGCGATCAGCGAGTTTGCGTTTGCAGACTGCACCGCTTTGAAAACCGTCACAATTTCCGGCATGACAAAAAGCATCAGCAAATATGCGTTCCACAACTGCACGGCATTAAATAGCATCGCCCTTCCGGACAGTGTGACCGCCATTGGCGAGTGCGCGTTTTACGGATGCACGGCATTGCGGGAGATTCTTCTTTCAAGCAAGATCACCGGCATTGAAAAGGAAGCGTTTGCCTGCACGGGGCTGACAAAGGTCACAATTCCGAACAGCATAAAAAATATCGGCTACGGCGTGTTTCACGATTGCGTTTATCTTGCAAATATCACCATTTCTCAGGGCATCAAGAGTATCGGAAGCTACGCATTTTCCGGTTGTAACAAGCTGGTAAGTCTCACCATTCCGGACAGCGTTACCAACATCGGAGAAGGTGCCTTCTATCTGTGTGAGGGCTTGGAGCACATCGAAATTCCGGACAGTGTGACCGGTGTCGGTTCGGGGGTGTTTTCTCATTGCACAAAGTTGCGCTCTGTCACAATTCCAACCAGCCTTACTTATATCCGGGAGGGGATGTTTTATAACTGCAGCAGTCTTGAAAATATCACAATCCCCGGCAGTGTAAAAAGCATCGGTTACAGTGCCTTTTATTGCGCAGAAGCCTGAAAAGTATTACCATCCCGAATTCTGTTACAGATATCGGAGAAGAAGCCTTCTATGGTTGCTCGGGGCTTACAAGCATTTCCGTTCCGAACAGCATCTCCGTCATCCGCAAAAGAGTGTTTTTCTCTTGCACTTCCCTGAAAAACATTACCATTTCCGGCAATGTGACAAGTATTGAAAACGAAGGGCTTTTTGGCTGTACCGGTCTTTCGGTTATCCAGTTTCAGGGAACAAAATCACAATGGATGGCGCTG
>URMC01000004.1 GCA_900548735.1 uncultured Eubacteriales bacterium
GTGACGCTCCCGGCGCGGGAGCCGGTCCCGGTGTTCACCGCCCCGCTGGCGAAGCCGGAGCCGAAGCCTGCAACAAAACCGGAGCCCAAACCCGCGACGCCGCGGGAGGAGGTCCCGTTCGACCTTCCGCCCGAACCGGCGGAGACGGTCCCCGCGCCGCCGGAGCCGGTCAGCTTTGTGCCTGCGGAGGAAAACCTTGCGGAGCCGGTGCGCAAAAGCGTCTGCAAACGCATCCCGTGGCTGGTTGTATTGCTGTTTATCGGGCTTTTCGTCTCGGCGACCGTCGGCATTTTTGAGTCGGTGGTGGCGCAACTGCCGGTCATTATGTGCTTTCAGTCGCTCATCCTGGATATGGCGGGTAACGTAGGCACGCAGTCGCTTGCGGTGGCAATCCGGATGCTGACCGGGCAGAAACCGGGCAAATGGAAAGCGGAACTGGTATGGAAAGAGACGCGCGTGGGCTTTTTCAACGGCGTTTTGCTGGGGGCGTTCTCCTTTCTGGCGATCGGCGGATACCTTTGCCTGAAACGCTACCCTGCCTCCTTTGCTTTTGCCGTTTCGGGCTGTCTTGCCGCCGCGATGGTGCTGGCAATGGTCGCCTCCTCGCTTTCCGGCACGCTGATTCCGATGCTTTTCCGCAAAATCGGGATTGACCCGGCAGTGGCTTCTGGGCCGCTGATCACCACGATTAACGACCTGGTTGCGGTCGTTTCCTACTACGGGCTTGCGTGGCTGATTCTCATCCGGTGGCTACACCTTGCCTAAACGCAAAAACCCCCCATATATGGGGGGATTTTTGCGTTTATTGGGGGTAAAGAGCCTGCCCTCAGGATTCCAGCTGTTTGCCGAGGAACCCTGCGGCGGTCTGAATCAGTTTGGTCTCCGCCTCTGGGTGTGCGGGGTGCTCCTCCTTGCCTTCTGCGGCAAGCGAGACCACACAGCCCACAATGTCGCCCTCCGAGAGAATCGGCATGGCACAGCGGATATAATACGCGCCGCCGCTGATCGCGGGGATTTTCTCCGTCCCCTCCCGCCAGACGTAGAGCGAGCGCCCTTCGATGATTTTTTCCAGCCCTTCGGAAAGCGCCTTGTCGGCGTATTCCTTGCGCGGCACCCCGGCGGTGGCGATCACGCTGTCCCGGTCGGAAATGACTACGCAAAGTGAGCAGGTTTTATAGAGTGTTTCGGCATACTCGCCGGCAAACCCGGCAAGCTCCCCGATGGGGGAATATTTTTTGAAAATGACTTCACCCTCGCGGTCGGTATAGATTTCCAGAGGGTCGCCCTCGCGGATGCGCATGGTACGGCGGATTTCCTTGGGGATCACCACTCTGCCAAGGTCGTCGATCCGTCTTACAATTCCGGTAGCTTTCATAAATTTCTCCTTGCTTTACACATTTTTCGTGTTTTGATGTCGGACTTATTGTGTGTGAGAAAAGCGAAAAATATCCATAGAAAAGACAGGTTTTTTTAGGAATTTCTGAAAAACACCCCGATACGGTATGCGTTTTTTTAAAAAGAAGGGCATTTCCAAATAGCCCCTTGAAAAAGCCTTGCAAATCCTGTATAATAAATCAAACAAAGAAAAATAATTTTGCCAACCCCCGGCAATTTGATAAGGAGAATGAAAATGCTTTTGACAAAAGAAGAATGGCTTTCCGGAAAGCCTGTCAGCGAGCGGGATAAAACGATTCTTGACGCCGCGTATGAGGTGCTGAAAAAGAATACCATCCACAGCAAAAACGCCCCGTGGGGGGATGTTCCGGTGGTGTCCCCGTGGTCGGGTCCCTGCGCCGGCATCTGGAACTGGGATTCCGCCTTTCACGCCATGACCATCTCCCGCTTTGATACGCCGTTGGCAAAAAGCTGTATTGACGCTTTCACGGCATTTCAGCTGCCCTTTGGCATGTTTCCCGATGTGATCCATGTGGACGGGCGGATCTGCGACAATTACGGCAAGCCGCCGGTACTGCCGTGGGCAACCCTGATTGTATTCCGGCGGGACGGTGACCGGGATTTTTTGCGCCGGAATTTTGACCGGTATGTCAAGAACGCGTCATTCTGGGAGGAGAATCGTTGTGACCGGGGGCTTTTCTACTACTCCGCACAGCAGCATCCGGAAGCAGAGGATTATTTGCATCCGCGCTGGGAGTCCGGCTGGGACAACTCTCCGCGCTGGGATGAGTTTCCGATTGTAGATCTCTTTGCGATCGACCTCAACTGCTATATGGTGCTGTTTTACCGCGCCATGGCGGAAATGGCTGAGATCCTTGGTGAGAAGCGGCAGGACTGGGACGCCAAGGCGAAGGCGCTGGCGGGACGGATCGAAGCAACTCTGTTTGACGAAGCACGGAACACCTACGCCGACCGCAACCGCAAAAACGAAAAATTTCTGACGGTGCTCTCGCCGGCATCCTTTATGCCGTTGTACATCGGCACCGCGTCGCAAGAGCGGGCAGCGGCGATGGAGGCGCTTGCCGCCGATCCGAAAAAGTTTTATCCCGGCATGCCGACCGTGACCTACGATTGCCCGGCGTTCTCCAAGGACTATTGGCGCGGGCAGACCTGGCTCAATGTAGCGTTTTTTGCTGTGAAGGGGTTGGCGGATTACGGCTTTTGCAAAACCGCAGGGGAAATCCGCGAATATATCCTGTCCATGGCTTACGACAACCTGCCGCGCGGGATTTTTGAAAATTACGATTCCGTCAACCGCCGCGGTCTGTTTAACAACTCATTCTCCTGGAGCGCGGCTTTCCTGATCGAATTTATATTGTCCGATTTTCAATAAACAAAAAACAGCAGGTGGCGGTTCCGTCACCTGCTGTTTTTTGAAAAGTCCCTATATGTGCGGCGTTTTACAGGAATTTGTCCAATTCCGCCTCCACGTTTTTGCGGTGCCGGAAAGCGGGGTGCGCGATGACCCGACCTCGCGTGACCACCATTTCCACCTTTCGCAGCGCCCGCAGGTCGTCCAGCGGGTTTCCGGCGGTCACGATCATATCCGCCGCCTTTCCGGCTTCCAGCGTGCCGGTCACATCGCCGAGCCCCGCCAGCTCCGCACTTCTTGCCGTGGCGGTATACAGCGCAAACGCGTTGGAAACGCCCACGTATTTGTGGAAATAATACAGCTCCCGCCAGAAGTCGTACTGTGTGATCCACGGGCACCCCACGTCGTTGCCCAGTACCACGGGGATGTCGTTTTCCAACGCCGCCTTTGCACACGCGATAATCCCCTCAAACACCACGTTGCCGTTGTATTGCTCCACTTCGCTTGCGTGCGTGATCTCCCGGTCAAACAGCGCGTAAGGCAGTGCAGGGGAGAGGGTAGTGCAAAGAAACGCCCCGCGCTCCTTGAAAAGCGACAGAATCCGCTCATCCGGCGCGGCGCCGTGCTCAATGGAGTCCACGCCGTTTTCCAGCGCCACACGCACCCCCTCCGGGGATTCGACGTGCGCGGCAACCGTGTATCCTTTCCGGTGTGCTTCCTCACAGACCGCGCGCACCATTTCCGGAGGCATTTTCAACTCGCCCGGCACGCCCTTTTCCTTGGCGTCCAGCACTCCGCCGGTGATCATCAGTTTCACAAGATCCACTTTTTCCGCTTCGGCACGGCGCAGGTGCGCCAGCGCCTCCTCCACGTTGTGCGCGGCGACCGCCACGGAGCCCGCCATATGTCCGCCGGGCACCGAAATCCCTTCGTTTGCCGCCAAAATCCGGGGGCCGATCCGCTTGCCGCCGGCAATTTCATCCCGCAAACGCGTGTCAAAATTCCCCAGCCCGCCGACCGTGCGGATGGTGGTGACCCCGCTCATCAACTCGTCTTTGGCAAACCCGCAGACCATTTTGTAAGCAACCGCGCGGGTGAGCGCCGAACTCATAATGGTTTTGACCAGCTTTTCGTTATCCCGCTGTTTTTTCTGCGGTTTTCCGCTCCCTGCCAGGTGCACGTGCATATTGATCAAGCCCGGCATCAGGTATTTGCCGTCAAGGTCGATCTTCCGGTATCCGGAGGGCACCTCGCCCGCCGGCGCCAGCCCTTTGATAATTTCCCCTTCCACCAGCAGGCAAAGCCCGGTCTGCACCGTCATTTCTTTGGTGCCGTTCAGAATTTTCCCGTTGCAGAACGCGATTTTCTCCATCGTGATCCCCCCTTTTTACAGACATTATAACAAAGCGGGGCGGCAAAGTCAAGCCCCATGCAAAACGCGATACGTATCGGGGCTTTTTTGCAAAATGCCTTGACAAACCGGCGCCGATGTGATACCTTAAAAGCAGAACCGTCAAGGAGGGTCACGCCATGTTGCGCCTGATGAGTAACAATGTATGGAACCGCGATAAAAACGCCCCCGCATGGGAAGAACGGGGGGAGGATTGCTCCGCCCCTGCCCGCGCGCCGTTGTTTGTGCGAATCTATGAGGAAACCCGCCCCGATGTGATCGGCATGCAGGAAATGACAAACCTGATGACGCGGGAACTGATATCGGGGCTTGCCGCAAAGGGGCTGAATTACGCCGTTCTTTGGGGCAATTTCACCCCGATTTTCTACCGCCCCGAAAAACTGGAACTGCTGGATACGGCGTATCTGCCCTACCCGGAGGAAGTGCCGGGCTTTGACGGGTGTTTCAACGATGTCAAAAGCAAATCCGCGCTGTTTGCGGTCTTTCGGGAAAAGGAGAGCGGCAAGTGCTTCCTGTTTGTCACCACCCACCTGTGGTGGAAAAGCAGCAACCCCGCGTGGAACAGCTTTCAGGCAGGCTCCGATGAGGCGCGCGCCTATCAGGTAGGACTGTTGCTTGAAAAAGCGCGGAAAATGCAGGAAAAATACCGTTGCCCCGCCGTGGTGGTGGGCGATCTGAACACCAAACTCGCCTCCCCCGCCGTGCAAACGCTGTTGAACGGCGGCTTCCGCTACGCTGCCGACGCCGCCACCGACTTTGCCACTGCCGAGCACGGCTACCATAAATGCGACCCCAACGGATACGCCCCTTACACGCCGCGCCCGATCACCGAGGCAATCGACCACATTTTTGTCAGCGCCGCTCCGGCGCTCACGGTGCGCTGTTTCGACCGCCCGACCCCCGCGTATTACGCCCCCGCCTCCGATCATTTTCCCGCTTTTGCGGATGTGGAACTGTAACAAATCACAAAAACCGCCCTTTGCAGTCTGCAAAGGGCGGTTTTCTCATACCGTTATGGGGCTTTTTCGGAAAGCGGGGCTTTGAAATCCGGCAGGATGGATAAGCGAAAACGCGTATGCTCCGCCTCTGCGCCGCGGATCTCAATCAGGTAATCCAGGAACAACGTGCCGTGCTCCGCCAGGTCGTTTTGCACGTTTCTGGTGGCAACGCAGACTTCAAACGGCATGATGGGGGTCTGATAAATGCAGGTGTGCCGTAGTCCCTTTTCAAACAGGAGCGAGGTGCGCACTCCGCCGGTGCGGATGACTGACAGCAGCCCCGGCTCCGCCTTGGCAAAGGATACCGTGGTGGTGGTTTTCTCCATCCCGGAAAACACCCCCTCCTCATACGAGAGAAACACGCGTGTGCCGTCGTCGCGCAAGCGCGCCTCGGTCAGCAGTTCCGCGTGGTCGGTCTCCGCCACGGGTTCCTCCGGCGGGGGGAAAAACAATTCCGCCGCACCGGAAAACAGCGGGGAAGCCGAGAGCGTATAGCGGTCGGTCTCGATTTTCACACGTACCTTTTTCAGCATCTTTCATCCCCCTTTTCGCGGCATTGCTCTTATTATAACGCCGTACGATGCGTTTTGCAAGCCCCCGGTGGAAAATCTTCCATCCCCTTGACAAAGCGACGGACAGGGGATATAATATATAAAGAATTTTTTGCGCTGGAGGAAAAAACGATGGATCTGAAAAAAATCTTACATTCTCTGGAGAACTGCCCCTGCGGCAGAAAACATACGTTTGTGACCGAGGTTGCCGAAATCGGTCACGGGGTGAAGGAGCGCGCCGGGAAAATTCTCGCGGACGCGGGCTTTCCCAAAAAGGTGCTGATTGTCTCCGATGACAACGCCATGCGCGCCGCCGACGGGTTGCTGCCCGTGCTGGAAGCCGCCGGGTTTGAGATGAAAAAACTGGTCTACAAAAATATGATGTACGCCAAGATCGAACAGGTGCGTGAGGTAGAGGCGCTGCTGGGCGACGTGGACGGCGTGATTGCCGTCGGCACCGGCTCGGTGGATGACATCTGCCGCGTGGCGTCGTTCAACCAAAAGAAAAAATTTGCCATTTTCGCCACCGCCCCGTCTATGGACGGATTCGCCTCCGACTCCGCGCCGATCATCAAAAACAACTTCAAGACCTCTGTTTATGTAGAACAGCCGATGGCGATTCTTGCCGATACCGAAATTCTTGCCAAAGCGCCCACCGAGCTGAAAGCCGCCGGGTTCGGCGATATGGTTGCCAAATACATCGGGATTATTGACTGGCGCCTTTCCCATATGCTCACGGACGAGTATTACTGCCCCGCCGTGGCGGAAATCACCATGCAGGGCGTCAACAAAATCATGGCGCTTGCCGACAAGGTGACCGGTGAGGATGAGGAAGCCGCCGGAAACATTATGGAGGGGCTGATTCTCTCCGGGCTTGGGATGAAACTGGCAGGGTGTTCCCGCCCTGCGTCGGGTGCGGAGCACGTGGTTTCCCACTACTGGGAGTGCTACAAACTCGCCCGCGGCATCTGGCCGGAATTCCACGGCAAAAAAGTCGGCGTGGCAACCGTGCTGATCAACCGCATTTACCACAATATTGCCGACCGCGTGCCGGAGATTGACCCCATCCCGGATCCGACCGATATGGAAGAAGTGAAAGCCGCGTTTGACCCCTCACAGGTAGACGAGGTCGTCCGGCTGAACACCCCGGCAATCACCGCCGACATCGACCTTGCGCGCCTGAAACGCATCTGGCCGGATGTGCGCAAAATGATCAACGAGATTCTCCCCTCCGACGAGGAACTGATGCGGCTGATGAAGGCGGCGGGCGCCGTGACCGAGCCCGCGGACGTGCACGTGACCCCGGAGCTGATGGAAAAGGGGCTGAAATATCATTCGTACATGAGAAAACGCATCCTGCTGACGCGCCTGCTTCCGATGATGCAGCTTGATATTATGGACTTTGTAAAGTGAGCCGCGCGCCCGGATGAAGTATTTGTTTTTTGATATCGAATGTGCCAACTGCTATAACAACTGCGCCAAAATTTTCAGCCTCGGATATCTCATCACCGATGAAAATTTCAATATCCTGCACGAAAAAGAAGATGTGCTGATCAACCCGCACGATCGGTTTGACTGGTACGTTGCCAAAAAAATGATGGCGTACCCCCGCAGTATTTTCGGGGCTCTGCCCTCTTTCCCGGAGTTTTACGAGCGTTTTCGGGAGATGTTTGAGGATCCTGACACCATCGTCATCGGCTACGCCGTGACAAACGACGTGCATTTTTTGCAGGACGACTGCCGCCGCTATGGCTTGGCGCCTTTTGCTTACCGTTTTTATGACGTACAGCAGATTTACGCCCGCCAGCCCGAAAACAACACCGCGAAAAACTTAGAGGATTCTCTGCTTGCGTGGTGCGGCGTGGAGGCGGAAAACCTGCACCGCAGCGACGAGGATGCGTACAATACCATGCGCATCCTCAAAGCCATTGCGGAGTATCACGGCACCAACCTTGCCGGAATCCTGGAAAAATACCCGGACTGTGCCGGGGAAACCAAAGACGGAAATATCGACTACGCCTGGAAAAAGCCGGAGCCGGAAGGCGGTAAAAAAAAGCGCCACCGCGGCGGAAAGGGCAGGGGGAAAGCAAGCCCTGCCCCCGGCGAAGATGACGGGAGCAACCGGATGGAAAAAGGCTCTGCCAACGCGGCGCATTTTGTGGAGTATCTGCATACCGTCAAACCGAAAAAGACCCGCAAGCCCCCGATGCTCTCCGGTCACACCGTGACCGTGAGCCTTGCCTACCAGCGCTACCATTTCAACGAGATGCTGTATCTTGCGCAGATGATCGCCAACGCGGGCGGGCGCTATACCTTAGTCACCAAAGAGGCGGACACGCTGTACACCTATGGTGACCCGGAGGCGGACACCCGCCTGCAAACCGTGAAAGAACTGAACGAAGCCGGCGCCGAGATTGACGTGCTGCCGCTTCGCGTGCTGTTTGACCTGCTGGAAACCAGTGAGGTCAAGCTCTCCCGCAAACCGAAAATGAAGTTTGACGAGGACGGCGCGCATGTGGAAATTCCCGCCCCCGGCACTGCCCCGGAGGAACCGGAAAAGGAACCCGAAGAGGACGGCGAAGCGCCGGCAGAAACTGCCGATGCGCCGGCAAAAAACGTTCCGGCGGAGATTTCCTGACAAAAAGAAGGGCTGACGTGCCGGCGCGTCAGCCCTTCTTTTGATGGTTATTTGTGATATTTGGTGCCCGCAAGAATAGAGAGACTGCGGTAAAGGGTCTCCAGAAGAATCACCCGCATCATCTGATGGGGGAAGGTCAGCCTGGAGACCGAAAGGCGCCATGCCGCCGTGTTTTTCACGCGTGGGGAAAGCCCGTGCGAACTGCCGATCACCAGGCACAGGCTGCCTGTCGTGTTGCCGATTTCGTTCAGCTTCTCCGCCAGCTCCTCGGAGGAAAGCTGTTTCCCCTCCACGCACAGCGCCGCAAGGGTCGCGCGCGGGGGCACTGCCGCAAGAATGGCGTCCGCTTCCTTTTCCAGCGCGGCGGCAATTTCCGCCGGGGCAGGGGAGTCCGGCAGGCGGCACTCTTTCAATTCCGTCCACTCCACCTTGGCATACGCGCCAAGGCGTTTTTGATATTCGGCAACGGCATCCCGCCAGTAGGATTCCTTCAGGGTGCCTAGTACAATCAGTTTCAGATGCAGCATAATTCCTCACAAAAAAGAAAAACTCACCGGGGTCTGTTGATCTGCGGCAAGTAGCTCTGCCCCCGTACCCGCCAGCGCCGCGCCGACCTCCCCTAGCGCCAGCTCCGGCAGATTGTTATTTTCCGACAGATGTGCCAGCACAAACTTTGCCGTGCCGTTTGCCGCGAGAAACGCCGCCAGCGCGGCAGAATCCGTGTTGGAAAGGTGCCCGTGGCGGGAAGCAATGCGGCGCTTGAGGTCGGGCGGATAGGGGCCGGTAGTCAGCATTTCCTCGTCATAGTTGCTCTCGATCACCACGCACTCACAGCCAAGCAAGCCCTTTTCTACCTCCGGCGTGACCACGCCAAGGTCGGTGGCGTACCCAACGGTATGTATTTTTTCGCCTTCGCCGAAAGTGAAACGGTAGCCCACGCTCCCTGCGCTGTCATGCAGGGTCGGAAAGGCGGAAACCGAAAATCCCCCTACACGGTGTGAGAAAAGCGGGGGGATGGGCACCAGCGCCGCCTCCAGCGGCGGCTCCGCGGTGCGCAAAAGCACGCCCGCACACGGCTCCGGCACATAAACCGGCATTGCGCGGCGGGAGAGCAGGCGGTTCAGTGCCGCCGTGTGATCACAGTGCTCATGCGTGAGAAAAACGGCACAAAGCTCCTCCGGGGCAACTCCCGCCGCCGAAAGCGCCTGACACAGCGCCCGCTCGGAGCGCCCTGCGTCAATCAGAACCGCCGTTTCGCCATCGCTTAACACCGTGGCGTTGCCTTTGGAGCCGGAGTACAGAACGGTCAGGGCAGGGGTCATTTTTTCAGCACTCCCTCGATGATAAACAGATCAACCGCGTCACAGAGAAATGTGAAAACGAGCGGCAGAATCACCAGCATCATCCATTTGGATTTTTCAAGGCGCGCCTCGCCGTCGGCAAGAAACGCTTCCTTCTGCTCTTCGCTCCATTCGGGGTTCAGGTCGTCTTTCGTCAGCCCCTTGCGGTAGAGAAAGCGGTTGTAGATGAGATAGGCAAGCGTAAAACCCACCAGCAGGGCGGCGTAACCGATCATCACCAGATAGGAGAGATACAGCGTTTGCACTGTGGTGGCAAGATACAGCAGCACCCGGTAAACGGTGAAAAACAAAAGGGTGTTGACGATCAGCAGAACAAGGCGCAGTTTCGCCTTGGCGGAGACCGTTTTTTTCTCCCCGTCCGGGGTCTTTTTCGGAAAAGGCACGATTTTTTCTCCTTCTATCAGGCTGAGCCGGCGGAAGATTTTCCGCCGGCTCACAGTGTCAAAAATCAGTCCACAAGGCACGCGCCTTCGGGGCGGATACGAAGCACAATGCACGCACCCTTGCCGAACACGCCGTCCATCAGCGCCCGGAAGCCGGGCACCTCCTCGTTTTTCATAAATGCCTGCACGGTGCCGGCAAACCCGCCGCCGTGCACGCGCCATGCGGCGCTCTTGCCGGTCAGATACCGCTCGGCAAGGCAAAGCGCGAGGGAAAGCCCCTGCTCCCGCACGTTTTTCGTGGTATAAACGTTTTGCAGATAGCAGAAAGAGGAACGCCCCGAGGCAAGCACGCCCGCAAAAAAGCCCTCAATATCGCCGGCTTTCAGCGCCGCTTTCTGCCCCGCCACGCGGCGGTTTTCGGCAAAGAAATGCAGGGCACGCAGGATTGCCCGGTCGCCCACGCTCTCCCGCAGGGTCGGGATGGCGGCAATCACGGCATCTTCATCGGTTTCGCGGAGCACCGTTTTGCCCAGCGCCGCTGCCACCGCTTTCATCTCGGCGGGTACGGCGGCGTAATCCGGCGTCAGGTCCGCATGGTTGCCGCCCGTGTTGACAATGCAGAGGTTGTAGCCCGCGGCGGTGATGTCAAAATCCAGCTTTTCGGTCACGGGGGATGCCGGATCCGCAAAATCAATGGCGATGATACCGCCCACGGCGCACGCCATCTGATCCATCAGCCCGCAGGGCTTGCCGAAAAACTCGTTTTCCGCATACTGCGCCAGCTTTGCGATCTCCACATTGGAGACTTTGCCGCCGTTGTACAGATGATTTTCGATATTGCCGATCATATCCTCAAACGCGGCGGAGGAGGAAAGCCCGGAGCCTTTCAGCACGCTGGAGGTGGTATAGGCGTCAAACCCGCCGACGGCGTAGCCCTCTTTGCGAAAGCCCGCGCACATCCCGGCGATAATCGAATCGGAGTGGGAAAACCGGTCGGCGCGGGGGGCGGTGTAATCCGTGAGATCCACCACATCCTCCGGGAATCCTTCGGATTTGACCCGCACGGTGTTCTTTTCCGAGGGGGAAGCCACGGCGATGATGTCAAGGTCTATGGAAGCCGCCACCACACAGCCGTGATTGTGGTCGGTATGGTTGCCGGAAAGCTCGCTCCGCCCGGCGACCGAAAACAGGTGCGCCTCACGCCCCGTGCCGTACAGCGCTTCAAATTCGGCGATGGCTTTTTCATAGCGCGCTTTCTGCGCCGCCAGCGCTTCGCTGCCGTAAAGGGCGGTCAGGCGTGCGTCCAGCCCGCCGGTTTTCAGTTTGTTTTTCAGTTCGGTAGTGTTCATTTTTCAGCCTCTCTTTATCAGAATCAATTCAGGAGTCAAGCCCCATCTGCCGCATCAGTTTGCGGTTAAATTCCTCAGCGGTATTATAGCCCATTTTTTTCTGTCGGTTGTTCATTGCCGCGATTTCCAAAATAATGGCTAAGTTGCGCCCGGGCTTTACCGGGATGGTGATACTGGGGATGCGGATGCCGAGAATATCCATGGTCTCGTTGTCCAGCCCCAGCCGGTCATACATTTTGCCCTGTACCCACGGCTCCAGATTGATGACAAGGTCGATGCCCTGGGAGTCTTTGACCGCACCCATGCCGAAAATGCGGCGCACGTCCACAATGCCGATGCCGCGCAGCTCCACATAGTGGCGGATGAGCGCCGGCGCTTCGCCGACCAGCGTTTTTGCCGAAACGCGCTTGATTTCCACCGCGTCGTCCGCGATGAGACGGTGCCCGCGTTTGACCAGCTCAATCGCGGTTTCGCTTTTTCCCACGCCGGAGTCGCCCAGTAGCAAAAGCCCCTCACCGTAAACTTCCACCAGCACCCCGTGCCGCGTGATGCGGGGGGCTAACTGAACATTGAGATAAGCAATCAGCGCCGCCATAAACGGGCTGGTTTTCTCATGGGAAATGAGCAACGGTACGCCGTATTTTTCCGCCGCCTCAGCCATTTTCGGATACGGTTCTCTCGAGGTGGACATAATGACCGCCACCGGCTTCTGCCGGAAGAAATCTTCGATTTTTGCATTGCGGCGCGCTTCGTCCCGTTCGCCGAGATAGACATATTCCGCTTTGCCGACCACCTGGATACGGGTGCGCTCAAAAATTTCAAAAAACCCGGCAAGCGCCAGCCCAGGCCGGTCCACTTCGGTATTGCAGATCATAATGTTTTCCGGCTCATCCGGCAGGTACACCGGGGTCAGGGCAAACTCCTTGATCAGCCCCGACAGCGGGATGGTATAGGTCTCCTGCATGATGTCTCCTTTCCCGGTGCCATGGGGCGCCGATAACGATTCATTTTATTATACCATACCCGGGGGTACTTTGTAAAGCCGCCCGCAGGATTTATTTTATATTCCTACAAACAGAAACGCGTGCGTTCATAGAATATTCATAATTATCTATTATAATAGAAAATGCGGAAAAATGCCGCAAGTAAAATTGCCTGACGGGAGATACCCCCGTGTGAGGAAAAGGAGTCGGAATGAGAAAAGGAATCCGCATCGCGGCGCTGTTGCTGGCGGTGTTGTGTTGTTTGCCGTTTGCCGGGTGCGGTTCGGTTTCCGCGAAGGTGAAAGCCGACCGGGTCGCCACCAGGGTCGTGGCAACTGCCGGGGGCGTGGACATTTATTACGATGAGCTTTATTATCTTGCGATGAACCGGATCCGGGAGCGCAGGGAGGAGCTTGGCGAGGGGGCTTTGGAGAGCGCCGGAGAGCGCGAGGCGCTTGCCGCGTTTGTGCGGGAAAATCTGATGAGCAAAACGCACGCGCTGATTTCTGTGGGCTACGATTACGGCATTGACCTGACCAAAGGGGACATTGCGGACGAAGTGCAGTCCGAAATGGACGATATTCTGAAAAACACGTTCGGCGATGACCGCAAGGCGTATATCCGGAGTCTGAACGGGGATTATCTGACCGACCGCTACGTGCGGCAATACATCGGGGCGGAGGAGTTTCTTGCCACCGAAATCATCCTTGCCATGCTGGAAAAGGGCGAGATCGACGACTCGGAGGAGACGGCAAACCGCGTGATCCGCAGTGACGATATGATCCGCACCGTGCAGGTGTTTCTGGATAAATCGGATGCCGCCAACACAAGGGAACTGGCGGAAAGCATCCGCGCGGAGATCGCTGCGGCGGAAAGCGACGACGCGCGTTATGACGCGATGCGCCGCGCCATCGCCGGAAAATACAATGACGATTTTGCCGATGTGGGCAATGGGTATTACTTCCTGCGCGGCGAAATGGACGCGGCATATGAAAAAGCGGCTTTCAAACTTGCAAACTATGAGGTCAGCGGGGTGGTGGAAACCGGAAACGGCTATTACATCATCATGCGCCTGCCCAAAAGTGAGGAATATATCACCTCCCACTATCAGGAGCTGAAAGAAAAATCCTATATCGTACAACTCAACCAAAAAGTGGACGAGCGCTTTGCCGGGATGCACCTGGAAATGACGAAATTCGGCGCTTCGCTGGATGTGTGCAGCCTGCCCTCACTTGACGCCGGCGGGCGGGACGGCACGCCGGTGTGGCTGATCGTGGTGATCAGTGTGGCAGGCGTGGCGCTGGTAGGCGGCGTGGTGTATCTGATCCGGAAAAAGACCGGCAAGGGTGCCGCAAAGAAGAAAAAATAACCGCAAAGGAAGGGCAAACATGATGGAGATATTGCTGGAATATCTGTTTTTGCTTTGCAGTTGCGCCACGGCGGGCTGGATACTGGAATTTATTTACCGCGGGATCTGCCATCAAAAAGTGGTCAACCCCGGGTTTTTAACCGGGTGCTGTCTGCCCATTTACGGCGTGGGCGGGGCAATCCTTTACTTTCTGTCGGGGTTAAAACTGCGGTTTTTGCCGAACGAGGCGTGCCGCGTGGCGGTGATTCTCGTGCTGGCAATGTTGCTCATGACCTTGATTGAGCTGATCGGGGGGCTGATTTCCCTCAAGTACTTCCGGGTGCGGCTGTGGGATTACTCCAAGCGCTGGCTCAACTACAAGGGCGTGATCTGCCCGCTGTTTTCCGCCATCTGGGGCGCGATCTGCGCGGGGTATTATTTCTTTCTTTACCCCTCACTGCACAAGGTTGCCACCCGCGTGATCGACTATCCGTGGGCGATTTTGCTGATCGGCATTTATGTGGGGATTTTTTTGGTGGACTTCTGCCATTCCATCGGGCTTATGCAACGTCTGCGCGCTTACGCGGGGCAGTTGCGCACGCACCTGAGCCTCGATCAGATCAAGGCAAACGCCAAGGAGTATTTCAAGGCACAGACCGGCAAGGCGCACGCGCCGCTCAACTTTCATAAGTCGATTGCCAAGTATCTCAACGAGTTGCACGGCTACCGGGATGAGATTCAGCAGAAATGGGGCAAGAAGAAATGAGCAGGGAGGTGGATTATACCGCCTTTCGCCGGGTGCTTTGCGAAGTTCTGCCACGCGGCAGGGTCGCAGAGATGAAGAAGTATATTTCCCACTCGGATGTAACGGTGTACCGCCATTGTATCAAGGTGGCATTTACCGCCTATACGCTGGCGGTGCGCTATCGGGTGAAGTGTGATCTGCACGCGCTGGTGCGCGGGGCACTGCTGCATGACTATTATCTGTATGACTGGCATGACCCCAACAAGGGCTTCCGCTGGCACGGGCTCAAACATCACCGTTTTGCCCTTGCCAATGCCGAGCGGGATTTTGACCTGAACGATACCGAACGCAACATTATCGCCGCGCATATGTTTCCGCTGACGTTCTGGAGTCTGCCGCGCTGCCGCGAGGCGTGGCTGGTCACGCTTGCCGACAAAAAGGTGGCGGCAGAGGAGACGTTGCGCAAATACCGCGAAAAGAAAGGCTGAAAAGGGGCGCCGCCCCGGAAAAGAGGAATTATGGAACGCGTATCCAAGGAAAATTACTATCTGGACATTGCCGCCACCGTGGCGGAGCGCAGCACCTGTCTGAGGCGCAAATTCGGCGCAATCATCGTGAAAAACGACGTGATTGTTTCCACGGGTTATAACGGCGCGCCCCGCGGGCGCAAAAACTGCACCGATCTCCTGTTCTGCTACCGCGAAAAGCTGGGGATTCCGCGCGGGGAGCGGTATGAGCTCTGCCGCTCGGTACACGCGGAGCAGAATGCCATCATCGCCGCCCCGCGGGATCAGATGCTGGGTGCCACCATGTATATCGCCTGCGTTCTGCCGGACGGTACCCTGTCGGGCGGCACCAACAGCTGTATGATGTGCAAGCGGATGATTCTCAATGCCGGCATTTCCACCGTGGTGGTACGCGACACGCCGGAGGAATACCGCGTGATTCCGGTGGCGGAGTGGATTGAGGATGACGATTCGCTTTCCGGCAAATTCGGGTACTGAGATGAGAAAAAAGAATTTTCTGCTGGTTTTGCTGGCGGCGCTGCTGCTGTTTACTGCCTGTGAAAAGCGCGCGCGCTTTACCGTGAGCGAGGACGGCTACCGATTTACAGATCGGGAAACCGGAACGGTGTATACCGCGCTTTCCCCGGCGTTTGAGCCGGCAAAAGGCGGCAACGCGCGGGGAAAGTGCAAGCTGCCGGACGGCACGGAACGGACGTTGCGCGAGATTCCGTCGCTCTCACCGGACCTTTGGCTGGCAGACGACGAAAAAACGCTCTATTATGCCAGGGAGGGGACGCCTGACCCCGCGGCGTGGGAGATGACCGCCGTGCTTTTCTGTGAGGACGAGGGGGTCAGCATCGAGCGCTACCGCTGGGAGGCGCCGACGGCGGGAGAGAAGATTGCCGCGTTGTGCACGACCTGGTGGAACGGCGAGGAGCGTGAACTGCCCCCCGGCTCCCCCACGCTTTACCGCGCGCTCAAATTTCAGGGCGCGGAGTATCCCAATATTTATTATTGTATCGGTTATTATCAGTATGAGGACGGCAGCGCGGTGCTTTACGAAAAATTTTCGGGCAGATGCGTGAGCGTCCCTGCCGAGACCTATTTCGGAGTGAAATAATATATGAACGCAGCAGAATTGGAAACGGAAAAGAAAAAAGAAGAAACCGGGCATAAGGAGCCGTTTAAGGTGCTGTTTGTCTGTACCGGCAACACCTGCCGCTCCCCGATGGCGGCGGCACTGGTCAATGACGCGGCAAGACCGCGGGAGATCTGCTCCGCCAACCCCACCCCCCCGCCGCGGGTGATTGCCGCCTCCGCGGGGCTTGCCGCAAACGAAGGGGAGCCGACCTCCAAAGAAGCCGTGGCAGTGCTGGAGGAGGCAGGCGTGCCGAACACGCCGGAAAACGATTACCGCCATCACGTGGCGAGAAATCTGACGGAGCGGATGATGCGGGAGGCGGACGCGGTGGTGCCCATCAGCGGCGCGCACGCCATGCAGATTTTACTGCGCTACCCGGCATACGCCTCCAAGGTGCGGCAGTTGCCGATGGACATTCCCGACCCTTACGGGCAAGGGGTTGACGCTTACCGCCTGTGCCTTTCACAGTTGAAACTGGCGCTTTCCATGTGCAGTTTCGGGGAAGAACAATGACCCTGAAACTCCTGCAACCAGAGGATATCCCTGCGGTGGCTGCGCTGGAGACGCAATGCTTTCACACCCCGTGGAGCGCGGCGGCGCTGGCGTATCTCACGGGCAGTGACGCGTTCGGCGTGGTGTGCCTGGACGAGAGCGGCACGGCGCTGGCGTATGCCGGGATCACCGTCTCGCTTGACGACGGGGCGCTGACCAACGTGGCAACCGCCCCCGCCGCGCGCCGGCAGGGGCTTGGCGAACAGGTCCTTCGGGCACTGATGGAAGAAGCGCGCCGCCGCGGGGTCACGCATTTTTCACTGGAGGTGCGGGAATCCAATTTTCCCGCCATCCGGCTGTATGAAAAACTGGGCTTTCGCGCGGTGGGCAAGCGCCCCCGCTTTTACACCGACCCTGCCGAGGCGGCGTTGGTGATGACGTACAATACCGACTGATAAATACGAGGAACAAAGATGTATATTTTCGGGATGGAAAGCTCCTGTGACGAGACCTCCGCCGCCGTGGTGCGTGTGGAGGGCGGAAAACGGGAGATCTGCTCCAACATCGTGGCATCTCAGATTGACACGCACCGCCTGTACGGCGGCGTGGTGCCCGAGATTGCCAGCCGCGCGCACATTGAGGCGGTCAGCGGCATCACCAGAGAAGCGCTTGCCACGGCGGGCATCGGAGTGTCCGATCTTTCCGCGGTGGCGGTCACGGCGTTCCCGGGGCTGATCGGCGCGCTTCTGGTGGGCGTGAATTTTGCCAAATCCTTTGCCTTTGCCAACTCGATTCCGCTGGTGGCGGTGGATCACATCAAGGCGCACGTGGCGGCGGCATATCTTGCCGACGCGGCGCTGACCCCGCCGTTTCTTGCCGTGGTGGTTTCGGGCGGACATACCGCTGTTTTTGACGTGCGGAGCGAGACCGATTTTCACCTGATCGGCACCACCAGGGACGATGCGGCAGGCGAGGCGTTTGATAAAATCGGGCGCGTGATCGGCTTGCCGTACCCCGGCGGCGCGGCGCTGGATAAGCTGGCTTACGAGGGTGACCCCCACGCGGTGCGCCTGCCCTCCCCGGCGCTTGGCGGCGACACGCTGGATTTTTCGTTCAGCGGGCTGAAAACCGCGGCGCTGAACGAAATCAATCTGTGGAATCAGAAGGGCATAGAGGTGCCGCGCGCCGATCTTGCCGCTTCGTTTACCGAGGCGGTGGTGTCCGGTATCGCTGCCAAGGCTTCGGCGGCGCTCTCCCGCACCGGGCGAAAGACGCTGGTGCTGGCGGGCGGCGTTGCCGCCAACTCCCACCTGCGGGCAAGACTGACGGAGGTCTGTGCCGCGCATGGCGCGCGGCTGTCCGTCCCCCCGATTTCCCTGTGCGGCGACAACGGTGCGATGGTGGCAATGGCGGGCAGTTTTGAGTTTCTTGCCGGGCGCCGCGCGGGCACCGACCTCAATGCCAGCGCCGCCGATAACGGGAAATGAGTGCAACTGCTTGTCAAGTACTTAGCCTGACAGGAGATATCCGAACCCGCCTCAGGCGCGCGTATTTTGAAATCTTTGTGACTTTTCGTCATTGGAGGGCGAAGCCCGCCTTCTTCCGAAAAGCCGCAAATCTTCCTGAAATACGCGTGCCGGAGGTCGAAGAGTTCTCACGGGACGGATTTTTCGTCAGACAAGGCAAAAACGCAGGGAATATTTTATATTCCCGAGTATTTTAACGCAGTATGATAAAAAATCCGCCCGCGAGAACCGGGTTCGGATACCTCCTGTTAGGCTATGCCGAAAAAAAGAAAATTCAGCGTTTTTCATAAACTTTTGGCAAAACGCAAAAATCCGGGTTTTCAACAGGAGTTTTCCACAGGCTGTGGAAAAGCATGAATATCCGGGCAAATATTCATCCAAAATCGGGCAAAAAATGAAAACCGACCCCAAAAAGTTGCCTGTTTACGGCATTTCCTGTGGAAAACCCTGTGGGAAGTGTGGATAACTTTTATGCAAGGACGGTTGTGGAAAATTCGCGCGGGAGATTTTACGCCCTGCTTTTCACTTTTTCGGCGTGCCCGAAAAGATTGTGCAACATTCTGAATTTTACCGGAATCGGAAAAATGATTCGGAGGAAGATATGGAAAAAGAGGAGAAACGGCACACGGAAGAGCCGGAGCGCCCGGTCACGGTCAGCCCTGCGGTGATCAAGAGACTGCCGCGGTATTTCCGGTACCTGCGTGAGGTCATCCGGGAGGGGCGGCTTCGCATCAGCTCAGGGGAGCTTTCCGAAAAAATGAACGTTACCGCTTCCCAGATCCGGCAGGATCTCAACTGCTTCGGCGAGTTCGGTCAGCAGGGGTACGGTTATAACGTCAATTACCTGTATACCAAGATCTGTGAGATTCTCGGCGTGGGCGAGGGTTATACCGCCATTGTTGTGGGGGCGGGGAACCTCGGGCGTGCGCTGGTGCGCAACCCCATGTTTGAAAAGCGCGGGGTGGATATTGCGTCGCTTTTTGATGTGGCACCGGAGCGGATAGGGCAGGACGTTGGCGGCGTGCCGACAAGGGATATGAAGGAGCTGGAAGCGTTCTGCCGGGAGAACCGGGTGGATATCGCGGTGCTGACATTGCCGAAAGAATACGCGGTGGAAACGGCAAAGCGCCTTTGCGACCTTGGAGTGAAGGCACTGTGGAACTTCACCGGGAAAGAGCTGGACAGGCTTTTCCCTGATACGGTGGTGGAAAACGTGCACATCGCGGATTCGCTGATGACGCTTTGCTATGCGTTGCACTGCCGGGAGGAAATGCTGTGAAACTGAAATTTGTTTATCGGGGCGGTGCGCTGGTTCTGCCTGACACGGTACTGGACAAAATGGGCAGGGCAAACGAGCAGGATTTGCGTATTCTGCTTGCCCTTGCCGCCAACCCCTATACCGCAACCGACGCACGCCGGGCAATCGGTGAGGTTGCCGGGCGGCTGTCCCTGGAGGTTGCCACGGTGGAGGTGTCGCTCTCCTTCTGGCGGGGCACGGGGGTGCTTGGCGCCGAGGAGGATGAGACACCGGCAACCGGAAAGGAAAAAAGAACCGAAAAAAAGACCGCCGGGGCACCGGCGCCGCAAAAAGGGAGCGGTGCCGCGAAAGAGCCCGACGCCGGCAAGGCGGCGGTGCTGATCCCCGAAAAGGGATTGCCGGTCTACACGGCGGAAGAGCTGGAACAGATTATTGCCGGCAGTCAGCCGATGAAGGAGCTGCTCAATGCCGCCCAGCAGGTGTTCGGCAAAATTTTCAACACCGCGGAGTTTTCGGTGGTGGTTGGCATGGTGGATCACCTCGGTTTTGACGGCGAGTACGTTCTGCTGATTCTTTCCCACTGCCGCCGGATGAACAAAAAGTCCATCCGTTACGCCGAAAAGGTGGCGCTTTCCCTGCACGATGAAGGGATCACCGACGCGAGAAGTCTGGAGGAGCACCTGCACGGCATTGAACGTATGGCGCAGGCGCAAGGGCAGATCCGCCAGATGTTCGGCATCGGGGCAAGATCGCTGACTACCAAGGAAAAGGGCATGGTGGAAAAATGGGTCGGCACCATAGGCTTTTCCATGGAGGTCATTCGCAAAGCATATGAGATCACGGTGGACTCCACCAAGGAGCACACCCCGTCCATCCCGTATGCCAACACGATTCTGGAGCGTTGGCACGCCGCGGGATACCGCACCGCCGGAGAGGTGGACGCGGCGCTTGCCGAATACAAAAAGAACAAAGACAACGGTGCGCTTGACGTAGACGGATTCTTTGACGCGGCATTGAAACGCACTTACGGAGGTTGAAATGGGATACAGCAATGATACATACCGCCGCATCCGGGAGGCGTATAAAAACAAATACGTCAAAGCCGAGGAGGAGGCGGATCGCCGCACCGCCGAGGTGCACGCCAAAAGCCCGGAGCTGGCGGAGATTGACCGGGAGCTTGCGAAAACCGCCGCCGAGATTGCCTTGGCGGTGATCGGGCGCGGGGAAGAATGGGAGAAGAACCTTGCCGAGGTCAAGGCGAAAAACCTTGCCCTGCAACAGCGGCGCGGGGAGATTCTGACGGCGCTCGGCTACCCGACCGACTACACCAAGCCCCCGTATGAGTGCCCGAAATGCAAAGATTCCGGTTTTGTGGGCGTGGAGATGTGCGAGTGTATGAAGCGGGAACTGGTCTATGCCGCGCTGGCGGAGTCCGGGCTCGGAAACCTCATCCGTACCCAGTCGTTTGAAAATTTTGACCTCCGGTATTACCGGGAGGGCACGCCGGAGTATGCGCAGATGCGCCGCAATTTTGAGATTGTGAAAACTTATGCCGAGGGATTTGACCTGCACGCGGGCAACCTTCTGTTTTGCGGGGGTACGGGGCTTGGCAAAACGCATCTTTCCACCGCGCTTGCCCGCCGGGTGATCGAAAAGGGCTATGACGTGTGCTATACCAGCGCGGTCAACCTGTTCGGTGCTTACGAAAACGCACGTTTCGGCAACAGCGCCGTAGAGACCGACGGAGAGGGCACGCGCCGCTACAACGAGTGCGATTTGCTGATTATTGACGACCTCGGCACCGAGGTGACCAATCAGTTTACGGTTTCGTGCCTGTATATGCTGCTCAACAACCGTCTCAACCGGGGGTTGCCGACCGTGGTCAGCACCAATCTCACGCCGCGCGACCTGCAAAAACGCTATGTAGACCGTGTGGCAAGCCGACTGTTGGGGGAGTTTCTCCTGTTGCAGTTTGTCGGCACCGATATCCGGATGCAAAAGCTGATGAAAAAGTGAATAAAACGAAAGGGATGTACGGAAAATACGTACATCCCTTATTTTATCAGGAAAGGAAAAAGCTATGCAGGAAATGAAAGAAGCCATCCGGGAAGAGGATTTTTTCGGGGAGATTTACAAAAACGCCAAAATGGGGGCGGACTCCATCATCAATCTGCTCCCGAAGGTGAAGGATGACGGCATGCGCAGTGCCATGACCATGCAACTGGACGGATACGAGCGTTATGCGGCGCGTGCGCAGAAGGAGTTGGAGGCGCGCGGGGTGGAAGCAAAAGAGGAAAATGTGATGACGCGGCTTTCCGCACGGTTTGGTATGGCGTTCAACACCATGCTGGACTCCACCACCAGCCATATTGCCGAAATGATGATTGAGGGCTCCAACATGGGCATTACCGATATGACCAAGCTCCTCAACAATTTTGAGGTGGGCAACGGAGACAGCGAAGCCGTGCGTCTGGCGCGCGAGGTGGTGCGGTTTGAAGAGCACAATCTCGAAATGCTGAAGCCCTACCTTTAAAAATCCGAAAATCTATTGACAAACGCTTCCGGTCGTGCCATAATGGCGTTAGCCTGACAGGCTACCTTAATATCCGGAGGTGTTTGCAATGGAAAAGAAACTGAAGGTCGGTGTAATCTCCTGTAGCGGCATGGCGGAAGGGCACATGCGCGGCGTGGCGCGCAACCCGGAGGCGGAGCTGACCGCTATCTGTGATGTGGATACCGAAAAAATGCAGGCGGTAGCCGGGCGCTTTCCCGGGGTGCGGCAATTTACCGACTATCGGGAGCTGTTGAAGACCGACGTGGATATCGTGATCATCGTCACGCCCGACCAGTTGCACCGGGAGATGGCGATTGCCGCGCTGGAAGCCGGCAAGCACGTGCTGTGCGAAAAGCCGCTGGCATTGACGCGCGAGGATTGCCACGCGATTCTGGAAGCGGCGGAAAAATCCGATAAAAAATTTATGGTGGGGCAGATCTGCCGGTACACCCCCGGTTTTGTGGCGGCGAAGGAGCTGATTGACGCGGGCAAGATCGGCGAGCTTGTGTTTGTGGAATCCGAATACGCGCACGATTATAAAAGCATTTACGAGGCGGCAAAGGGCACCTGGCGCAACGACCCGTTGCGAAACGGGGTCGTTGGCGGGGGATGCCACGCGATTGACCTTTTGCGCTGGGTCGCGGGGGACGCGCTGGAGGTCACCGCGTATGCCAACCGCAAGATCATGCCGAACCTGCCGTATGACGATAATACGATCGCAATTCTGAAATTCCCGAACAACGTGATCGGTAAGGTTTTCGTTTCGGTCAGCTGTAAGCGCCCCTATACCATGCGTTCCGTATTTTACGGCACCAAAGGGACCATCGTGACCGACAACACCAGCGACCACTTTTCGTGGTGGCATGAAAACGAGGAGGGGACGCTGGTAGAAGAGACCGTGCCGGTGCCGGTCAACAACCATAATGCCGCCGGGGAGTTTGCGGAACTCTGCCGGATCATCCGGGAGGATCTGCCCGTCAAAACCACGGCGCTGGAGGGTACCAAAACGGTGGAAACCGCGCTTGCCATTGTCCGCTCCGCAGATCTTGGCGGGGAGAAAATCAGCCTTTTCAGGGTTTGAGTTATCTTCTGAAAAAGGGGGCTGTTAAAAACATCGGGTTTTTAACAGCCCTTTTTTCATACAGGTTGCAAAAGCCGCCCGCATATGATAAAATGAAGGCGATGGGAGGGATGCGTATGCAAATGACGACCGAGGTGCGGAAAAAGATCACCGGGTGCCTGACGGAATATCTGACGGCAAACCCCGGCACCGGGCGGGAGGCGCTGACCGAAGGGGTGCTTGCGGCATTGGCGCTCAGTGCAAGAACTCTGCGTGACACTTCGCCTTCCGGCAAGGCGAACATTTACCGCTCCTACATCGGCACCGTATTGACGGAGCTGACGGTAGAGGGCAAGGTAAAACGCGTGGGTAAGGGGTATTTCCTTGCCGGAGAGGGGCTGGTGATTGTGCGCGCGGCGGAGTGCCGGGCGCCGATCCTGTTATTGCTTTCCGCGCGCCCGATGCGGAAAAACGAGATTTTTGAAGCGCTTGTCAAACATTTCGGCACCGATAAAACCAAAACCGAGACCGATGACGGAATTCTGCGTTCCTCTGCCGGAAGTGCGCTGGCGGATCTGACCCGCACCGGGGTGGTGGAGGCGGAAAACGGCATTTTCCGCCTGCGGGTAAAGCCCTTGCAGAAAAACGATGGGGCACCGTTGCCGCGGGAAGCGTTTGAAAAGCTGTTTTTTGAACGTTTACATGAGCGTGGCGGCGCATTTTTTGAGGAGTTTTTGGCGGGGCTTCTGGAAAAGTATTTCCTCATGACCGGGCGCGAGGTGCTCTTGCTGGATGTGACCGGCGGCAGCGAGGACGGCGGCGTGGATATTGTAGCGGAAACACGGGACGGGCTGGGATTTTGCGACCGCGTGATGGTGCAGGCGAAATGCCGGGAGTCCGCGCTTGCTACCGAGAAGGAAGTGCGGGAGTTTTTCGGCGCGATGACGGCGCAGGGCGGCACGCGGGGCATTTTTGCCACGACCTCCGCATTTCATCCCGGCGCGGTACGGTTTTTGAATTCCATCCCCCATTGTGTAGGGATCGACCGGGAGAAAATTTTTGAAATTGCGGAAAAGACGGCATACGGGCTGAAAAAAACCAAAAACGGCTACGTGTTGGATCCTACTATTTTTGGGGTGTAACGGTTGCCGCCTGCGCCCCCTGCGGTGCGGCTTACAGGCTGACGCGATACTTTGGGCACACACGCCCAATTTGATTGTAGGGGCGACCATTGGTCGCCCGCCCTGACGCAAAATTACTCTTTCCTTTATTTCATCAGATTCCACACCCACTTTTTCTTTGCAGGTGTAGGCGCAAAGAAAAAGCTATCAAAAAAGAAACGCCCTTGGGGGATAAACGAAAAGGGGGCTTTTTGAAAAAAGCCCCCTTTAAATCCCCTAAAAACTTTTCGGAAACTGTCACCGGAACGTCGGGTGTGTGCGCCCAACTGACTCTGAAAGCCGCACCGCAGGTGCCCGCAGGTGCCCGCAGGCGGTCGCCCAAATGGGCGGCGCTCTCAAGTCTCCCCGATATAAATGAAGATTGTATCGGGGAACTTTTTCTTGGTTTCTTCCGGAAAGTCAAAATCGCTGATGACCCCCGTCACGGCAGAAAAATCAATCAGATCTCTCGTGCAGGGCTTGCCCACTTTCTCCCGGTCGATCAGCAACCACTGCTCGCGGGAGTGCTCTATCATCACATGAAACAACATCGGCACCCTGCCGGTCAGCCCCGTTTCGGTGGCGGCGCCGGTGGAGAAAAACAGTTTGTCCGCCAAAAAACTCGTCGCGTTGCTGCACGTCATATCTCCCCACGTGACGCACGGCGCTTCGTCAATTACCCCGCCAAGGCAGATTGCCCGCACACCGTATGTATAAAGGTCGGCGGCAAGCAGGCAGTTGTTGGTGATCACAGTTAAATCCTTGCGCGAAAACAGAAACTCCGCCATATATTCCGCCGTGGTGCTGCCGTCAATAAAAATCGTATCCCCGTCTTTCACCAACGCTGCCGCACGGGCGCTGATCTTGCGCTTGGATTTCCGCATTTTCTGATAGCGGAACACATGCGGGATTCCCTGCGGCACCACCGGCTCCGCACCCCCGTAACTCCGCTTGATCAGATTCTGCTTCTGCAACTCGTTGAGATCCCGGTTGATCGTGGCGGTACTGTAATGAAAACGCTCCGTCAACGTCTCTACCGAGACATACCCCTGCTTGCGGATCAACGCCAAAATCTCCTCCTGCCGCTCTTTGCGATACATTCGGTTCCCCCCTCATCCAAAATGAGAAATTTTGAGAAGTTTTCATTTTTGCAAACCCGTCTTGCAAAATTCTGAAAAATGCCGTATGCTGAAAACAGCAAAAAACTCTGTAAAAACATTATACCGTCATGCCACGCACCTGTCAAGGAGGTTTGTATGAAACAAGCCACAAAAGACCTCACAAGCGGCAATATCACCCGCAATCTTCTGCTGTTTTCTTTCCCGTTAGTGCTCTCCTCACTGCTTTCTCAGGCGTTCGGCTTGGTGGATATGCTGGTGGCGGGGCGTTTTCTCGGTGAGGCGGGCTTGGCGGCAACGGGCGCTCTTTCCTCGTTCCATTCTCTTTTTAACTCCATCTTCTTCGGTTTTCTGACCGGCACCAGCGTGTGCTCCGCGCAACTGTTCGGCGCCGGGGAGCATCGGGAGTTGCGGGGGATGGTCCGCAATATCGCGCTTTTCGTGGCGGGGGTATCTCTGCTTCTTTGCGGTGTGGCGTTCCTGCTCCGCGTGCCGCTGTTCCGCTATCTGAAAGTCGATCCGCTGATTTATGACGACGCCATGCGCTATTTTCTCATCGTGCTGGGCGGCAAAACGGCAATGTTTTTAAGTCATTTCTTCCTCTGCACGCTCCACGCGCTCGGCAATACGGTGCTCCCGTTCTGGATGTCGCTGTTTTCCTCGCTGATAAATCTTAGCGGAAACATTTTCACCGTCAAAGTGCTGCACTGGGGCGTGGCGGGGCTTGCCGTTGCTACGGTGGTTTCCAATCTTATTGCGCTGGCGGTATACTTTGCGGTCATCCAGAAATGCCTCTCGTCAATGCCGGGCGGAAAAGAAAAACTCCCCTGGCGCATCAACCTTGCGGAAATCGGCAAGGTTATGCGGTACGGCATGCCGACCGCCTTCCAGCAGAAGGTGATGTACCTGTGCACCTTCGGACTTGCCCCCTTGGTCAACGGGCTTGGCGTTTCCGCCACGGCGGGCTACTCCGTGGTGCAGAAGGTGTACGGGATCTGCTCGTCGTTCTATTACAGCAGTGCCCGCACGGTCAGCAACTTTGTGGCGCAATGCGTGGGGGCAGGGAAGCTCGGAAAAATCCGGAAAGGACTGTTTGCCGGCTTTTTGCAGGGGATGATTTACCTGATGATCCCGTTTATCCCGTTTTTCTTCATCCCCACCGGGGTCTGCGGTATGTTTTTCACCAAAGGCTACTCCGGTGAGGCGCTGGACACCGCCGTACGGTTTTGCCACGTCTATTTACCGTTTATCGTTTTCGGATTTCTCACCAACCTGTTCCACGCGTTTTACCGCGGCTTCGGCGCGATGAAGATGCTGGTAATTTCCACGACGGTCGGCGCCGTGGTGCGGCTGGTCTGCTCTTACCTGCTGGTGCCGGATATGAGAATGGACGGGATCTATCTCGGGTGGATGATTGCCTGGGTCGCGGAAGCGGTTTTTGCGGTAACAATCTATTTTCTCCGCTACCGGAACGAAAAAATGTTGCGTTTCCGGTGCCGCGCGTTGTGATTTTTCGCAGGGCTTGACTTTTGCCGTGAGATGTGCTATACTGAAATGAAATATAATCTGGTGGAGGCGACAGTATGGCAGAACAGAAGAAAAAAGCCGAGGGCGAATACCTGCAATATCAGGGCAAGCCGCTTGTGCGCGAGGATAATACTATTATTTACGGGGATCTGAATTATGACCCTTATGTGCTGGTGCTGGAGATCATGTCCTACCAGGGTGAAGGGGACGCCAAAACGCCGGACGTGGTGTTGATTCAGGTAGTGGACGCGAAGGACCCGAACAAGATCATCAAGCAGGGGCAGAAGAACGGCATTCACGATGCGTTTGCGCTGGGGCTGACCTGGCTTGACCTGGAGCTGAAAAAAAGCGCCGGCTGAGGGGCATAAAAAAGAGGGCTTGTAAAAGCCCTCTTTTTATATTTTAAAATTCTCGCGGTACGATTCGGTCGTCAATCTTCACCGGCATGCCCGCCGCGTCGGAACGGAATGCCGCTTCCATCACCTTCATGGAGCGCATCAGCTGCTCGTGCGTGACGTACTGTGTGGCTTTGCCGTCTATCGCGGCGGCAAAATTGCGGTAAAAATCGTGTACGTCCAGCTCCGGGCGGGGGATCCACTCCTCCTTGGTGGTTTTTTCGTCTCTCGGCGCCATGGTTTTGGTAAACCCGGCGGAGGTGACCACCGGCGCTACGTCCTTGTCTTCCCAGGAGCGGCAAAGCACCAGGCGGCACGCGTCTTTCCAGTCATTCACACAGCCGGTGCCGTTCACGCCCGTGATATAGAAGCGGGGGAGCGAGATGAAGTTGGTGGTGCCCACCTCGATGCGCGCGGTGAGGTCGCCCTCAAAATACAGATCCAGTTTGAAACCGTCATCTACTTCTTTGTTGGTGATATGGTCGCACCGGCAGTAGACCTTTTCAATCTTCCGGTCGTCCACAATGCCCAGCATCTGGTCAATCAGGTGCACGCCCCAGTCGTAAATCATACCGCCGCCGTGCTCTTTTTTGCCCCGCCAGTCGCCGGGGATACCGCGGGAGCCCTGATAGCGGGATTCCACGGAGGTTACCTGCCCCAACTTACCGGAGTGATACGCCTCACGGGTCATGCGGTAGTCGCAATCCCAGCGGCGGTTCTGATGCGCGGTAAACAGCTTACCGCACTCGTTTGCCACGGCGCAGATCTCGGCAAGATCGGCGGAAGAAAGCGTGACCGGCTTTTCGGAAATCACGTGCTTGCCCGCGCGGAGTGCCGCAATGGCAAGCGGCTTGTGGAACTCATTCGGCGTGGCGATGGTGATAAAATCCACCGTGGGGTCTGCAAGCACCGCTTCAAAGGTGGGGTACGCGTGGATGCCGTTTTCCTCGGCAAGCGCGCGGCGCTCCTCTTTGATATCATAAATCCCGGCAAGGTTTACCGCCCCTGCCTCCAGAATGTGGCGCGTGTGCCAGCCGCCCATGCCGCCGTAACCTACCACCACACAGGTTTTCTTACCGTTTGTATTGCTCATAAAAAGACCTCCTTTCCGGAATTGATTTCATTATAAGATAAAATGTGCTGTTTTGCAAGACATTTCAGGCAGAAAAGCGGACAAATTTTGCTGTTTTTGCCCATCACACCGCGGTAAAAAAATTTTTGCACAGGGCTTGCCTGAAAGAGGGAAAAATGATATAATAAAATGAATAAAAGGACAATCCCGAAAAGAGAGGTAACACCGTGACCGAAAGGCAATCACACATCCGCAATTTTTCGATTATCGCCCATATTGACCACGGCAAATCCACGCTTGCCGACAGGCTTCTGGAAGCCACGCAAACCGTCGCCAAGCGCGACATGGAGGAGCAGGTGCTGGACAATATGGACTTGGAGCGTGAGCGCGGCATCACCATCAAGGCGCGCGCCGTGCGGCTGAACTATCAGGCGCCGGACGGAGAACATTATGTCCTGAACCTGATTGACACCCCCGGTCACGTGGACTTTAACTATGAGGTCTCCCGCTCGCTCAACGCCTGCGAGGGGGCGCTTTTGGTCGTGGACGCCACGCAGGGCATCGAGGCGCAGACGCTTGCCAACGCGTACCTTGCGGTGGACGCAGGGCTGGAAATTCTGCCCGTGATCAACAAAATCGACCTTGCCTCCGCCGACATTGAGGGCACGCGCAAGGAGATTGAGGACGTGATCGGCATCCCCGCCGAGGGGTGCCCTGCCGTCTCCGCCAAAATGGGGCTGAACATCCCGGATGTGCTGACCCACGTGGTGAGCGATATTCCGGCACCCGCAGGGGATGAAAACGCCCCCCTCAAGGCGCTGATCTTTGACTCGTATTACGACAGCTATCTCGGCGTGGTGGTATACGTGCGGGTGATGGACGGAAGCCTGCGCGCCGGGGACACGATGAAACTGATGAGCACCGGCAAGACCTTTGAGGTGGTGGAAGTCGGCTACATGGAGCCGTTCGGCTTGCAGAAGGGCGAGGTGCTTCGCGCTGGCGAGGTCGGCTATATCACCGCCTCCATCAAAAGCGTGGGTGACACCCGCGTGGGCGATACCGTGACCAAAGCGGATCAGCCCACCGCCACTCCGTGCCCCGGCTTCAAGGCGGTACAGCCGATGGTGTACGCGGGCATTTACCCCGCAGACGGGTCGAGATACGGCGACTTGCGGGACGCATTGGAGAAATTGCAACTCAATGATGCGGCGCTCTCTTTTGAGCCGGAAACCTCCATCGCGCTCGGTTTTGGCTACCGTTGCGGCTTTTTGGGGCTGTTGCATATGGAGATTATCGAGGAGCGGCTGGAACGGGAGTTTAACCTTGATCTCATCACCACCGCGCCCAGCGTTATCTATGAGATTACCAAGCGCAACGGCGAAACGGTGCGCATTGACAACCCGACCAACTACCCCGACCCTGCCGAGATTGAGACCGCCAAAGAGCCGATCGTGCGTGCCTCCATCATCACGCCCTCCGAGTTTGTGGGGGGATTGATGGATCTGTGCCAGGACAGGCGCGGCGAGTTTCTGGATATGAAATATCTCGACACCAAGCGGGTGGAGCTGCATTACCGCCTGCCCCTCAACGAGATTATTTATGACTTTTTTGACGCGCTGAAAAGCCGCTCCCGCGGGTATGCCTCGCTGGACTACGAGTTGGAGGGGTATTTTGACAGCAAATTGGTCAAACTGGATTTCCTGCTCAACGGCGATCAGGTAGACGCGCTGTCTTTCATCGTGCACGAGGAAAAAGCCTATGCACGTGCCAGAAAAATTGCGGAAAAACTGAAAGACAACATCCCGCGCCAACTCTTTGAAGTGCCGATTCAGGCGGCGATCGGGGGCAAGATTATCGCCCGCGAGACCGTGAAAGCCATGCGCAAGGACGTGCTTGCCAAGTGCTATGGCGGCGACATCACGAGAAAGAAAAAACTGCTGGAAAAGCAGAAAGAGGGCAAAAAGAAGATGCGCCAGCTCGGCTCCGTGCAGATTTCGCCGGAGGCGTTTATGGCGGTGCTCAAGCTGGACGACGAGACCTGATGGAAACACTTGGGCTGTACCTGCACATCCCGTTTTGCCTCGGGAAGTGCCGCTATTGCGATTTTTATTCGGGCGCTTACCCGGAAAAAACGCGAAAAGCGTATGTGGAGGAGCTTTGTCACCATCTTGCCGCCGTTGCCCCCCGCGCGGCGGGGTACACGGTGGATACGGTTTACTTCGGCGGGGGCACGCCCACGATTTTGGACGGGGCGGATTTTGCCCGTATTTTGCATACCGTAAGGGGGTATTTTACCATTTTGCCCGGCGCGGAGATCACCGCCGAGGCAAACCCCGCCACAGTGGACGAACCAAAGGCGACCGAACTGCTTTCGGCTGGCGTAAACCGCCTGAGTATCGGGGCGCAAAGCCTTGACGACGGGGAACTGCGCGCCCTTGGCAGAAGGCATACTAAAAGCGACTTTTTACATACCGTAAAGGGGGTAATTGCCGCCGGGTTTACCAATCTCAGCGCTGATCTGATGGTTGGTATTCCCGGGCAGTCGCCCGCCTCGTTTGCCGCCACACTGGGGGAAATGCTCACACTGCACCTCCCGCACCTTTCGGTTTACAGCCTGCGGATCGAGGAGGGAACGCCCTTTTACCGCGAGCGCGCCACCCTTTCCTTACCGGGGGAGGACGCGGAAGAAGAAATCTGGCAAACGGCGATAAAAACCCTGACCGGCGCCGGATACCGCCACTATGAAATCAGCAATTTTGCCCTGCCGGGGTATGAATCAAAACACAATCTGCGCTATTGGCTTCGTTCCCCGTATTTAGGCTTTGGACCCGGCGCGCACTCCTTTTTTGAAAACGTCCGTTTTGAGACCCCGCGCGATCTCACCGGTTACCTTGCCGCGGCGGACGCGGGGGCGTGGGCATCTCTTTGCCAAAACGCACACCGTGTGGGGGGTAAAGAGGAGCAGGACGAATATGTGATGCTTCGCATGCGACTGGATACCGGCGTGGAGGAGGCGGACTTTGCCCGCCGGTTCGGCACCGGAATGGAAACGGCATACGGCGATTTTTCGCCTTTGATTGCCGCCGGATTTCTCACAAGAAGCAACGGGCGCATTGCCTTCACCGAAAAGGGCTTTCGCGTCAGCAACGCCATCCTTTCGGACTGGCTGGATTTCGGCGAGGTCTGAAGCGCTGTCCGCAGCCGGGGAAAAGCAAAGGAGTATCTATGGATTTTCTGGTGATTTCGGATACGCACGGGCGGGGTGATCGCCTTGCCGCCGTGCTTGCCCGCACGCATGCAGACGTGCTGTTTTTTCTCGGGGACGGGTTGCGTGATCTCGCGGGTGCGGCAGGGCTCCCGCCCACGGTGCGCGCCGTGCGCGGGAACTGTGACTTTTTCGGGAGCGGCGACACGCCCGAAACCCGCGTGGAGGACTTCGGCGCCACCCGGTTTTTCCTCACACACGGGCACCGCTACGGGGTGAAATATTCCACCGGGGCGCTGGCGGCGGCAGCCGCCGCGGCAGGGGCGGATGTGGCGCTGTACGGTCACACGCACGTGCCGTATACAGCCACGCTCCCGGCAGGCGCGACCGTCGGCGGGGTGGTGCTGGCAAAACCGCTGCTCCTGCTTTGCCCCGGAAGTTTAGGGGAGCCGCGCGGCGGCGCGCCGTCCTTTGCCACGGTGACCGTGCGCCCGAACGGGATTCTTGCCGGGTTTGGGGAATTGTGATTTTCCCTTTACTTTTTCGACGGCGTGTGCTATAATACTTATTTGTGCGATTCTTCGCACAAAGTGACTGAAAAGAAGGGTTTTTACCATGAGTTATGAAATTCTGTTACCTCTGGCGTTGATTCTGGCGCTCTCCAAGATATTGGTCAAGGTGTGCCATCGGCTGGGGCTGCCCCACGTGGTGGGGATGTTGCTGGCGGGCGTGCTGATCGGGTTTATCCAGTGGATCCCGAATCAGAGCGTGCTGACCGGCACGGCGCTGGAGGGGCTTTCGTTCCTCTCCAAGGTCGGGGTGATTCTGATTATGTTTTCGGCAGGGCTGGAAACCGACATTAAGGAACTGAAAAAAATCGGCGGCCCCGCCGTCATCATCACCACCGCGGGCGTGATTGTGCCGATGGGGCTGGGCTTTGTGGTGGCGTGCCTTTGCAACGGCGGCTTTGCGGGAATGACGCGTGACACGGCGCTTTCCAACCTCTTTTACGGGGTGATTCTCACCGCAACCTCCGTGTCGGTTACGGTTTCCACTCTCAAAGAGCTGGGGAAACTGACCTCGAAACTGGGCAGTACCATTGTGGCGGCGGCAATTCTCGATGACCTGATCGGCATTGTGGTACTCTCGTTCGTCATCGGGATGAAGGGGGGCAACTCCGGCGCGGCAAACCCGGTAACGGTGCTGGTGAAAACGTTGCTGTTCTTTGTGGCGGCGATCGTGTTCGGCTTGCTGGTTCACCGCTTTTTCCGGTGGCTGGACAGCAAATATCCCCACCACCGCCTGATCCCGGTGCTCTCGCTTGCGCTTTGCTTTTTCGCCGCCTATGCCAGCGAGCGCTGGTTCGGCGTGGCGGACATTACGGGCGCATTTGTGGCGGGGCTGGTGCTCTCCCGCAATCCGGATGCGAAATACATTGACCGCCGCTCCGACATTGTGTCGTATATGATCTTCACCCCGGTGTTTTTTGCCAATATCGGCATTACGTCCGATTTTTCGGGCATTAACGCCAACATGGTGTTGTTCGGCACTCTCTTCATCCTTGCCGGAATGGCGGGCAAGGTCATCGGTTGCAGCGTTTCGGCATTCTGTTGCCGGTTTTCGGCAAAGGACTCGATGCGCATCGGCTTCGGGATGATGCCCCGTGCCGAGGTGGCGCTGGTCTGTGCGCAAAAGGGCGTGGACAGCGGCATGGTACATTCCTCCATTATGCCGTTTATTGTGATTATGATCGTGATTACCAGCTTCCTGACGCCGATTATTCTGAAAGCCAGTATGAAAAATGAGCCGCCCGAGGGCGGCGCAAGTGAGCCGGCGCCGGCACCGGATGGTGCGGCGGCAGGCGGCAACTGAAAGGAAACTTTATGAAAGAAGTGGCAGTCTATACCGACGGCGCGTGCCGGGGCAACCCCGGTCGGGGCGGCTGGGGGGCGATTCTGGTTTACAACGGGGTGGAAAAGGAACTCTCCGGCGGAGAGCCGCACACCACCAACAACCGCATGGAGCTTTCTGCCGTGATCGCGGCGCTGAGCGCCCTGAAAGAACCCTGCCGCGTGCGCGTGACGTCTGACTCCCGCTATGTGGTGGAGGCGGTCAGCAACGGCTGGGTCGAGGGCTGGCGCGCGCGGGGATGGAAAAAAGCGGACAAATCCCCTGCGCTGAACGTAGACCTTTGGGAGCAGTTGCTGGGGCTTTTGAAAAAACATGAAGTGACTTTTGTGTGGGTGCGCGGGCATGCCGGGCACCCGTATAACGAGAGGTGTGACGCGCTGGCCACCTCCTTTGCGGACAGTTTCGGGGAGGGGCTTGCATAATTCGCCCAGAGCCCCTGCGGGGCGGCTTTCAGGCTGACGCATTGCTTTGGGCGTATATACCCAATCTTATTGTAGGGGTGACCAATGGTCACCCCTACATAAGGTTTGGCGTGTGTATCGAAAGGTACGCGTAAGCCTATTCGCCCCGCCGCAAGGCGACCGGCGGAAAAATACGCGGTTTGCCAAAATCCGCACAAATTCGCCAAAGGTGCATAAGATATTAACGAGGAAGGGGAAACCGCCGACCCCAAAGGGTCGCGCCCCTGTACCCTCGATTCATATCTACCATACAAGGAGGACTCGTTATGAACAACTGTTTCGGCAACCTGCTCGGCGATAACTGCTGCTGGATCATCATTATCGCGCTCATCGTTCTGTGCTGCTGCTGCGGCAACTGACGCGCACTTAGCCTGTCGGGCTAACCCTCCAAAAAACGCCACCGGATTTCCGGTGGCGTTTTTGTGTTGCTCCCGCACTCTCCGTGTGGGCGGGGCACGGATTATTTCAGTTTTCTTGCGCCCAGTTTGTCCAGAATCTTGCCGCAGGTATATGCGTCGTCACAGGTGAAGCCCGTGGCGCCGTTTTCCAGCGCTTTGCGGTAGTCCTCCTCGTTGGTGTTCCACGAGAAGTACACGCAGGGGCGGATGTGCATGGCAATAAACCGGTCGAAAATCTTCTTGTCTACCACAGGGCCTGCCGGGTCGCCCCAGGTGGCGGTGCCGCCGGGAATGCCCGTGCGGGCGAAAATGCAGACTTCGTTCAGGTACGGATACGGATCTTCCTTGTCCGCGCCTTTCATCACGGATTTCGGATAGAACCCGTGAATGAGAATCTCCTCGTCACGGTGCTTTTTGCGGATCCACGCGCAAAGCCCTGCCGAAAACGTGATAATCGTGATGCGATCCGCACCCCATACGCCGTGTTTTTTGCAAAGGTCAATGGTCTTTTCGCACGAAACGTAGGCAAAATCGCCGTATTCCTCCGGATAATCTTTCAGCTCCAACAGCACCCGCACGTCGGGTCTGGTTGCCATCAGCGCCAGAAACTCGTCCAGCGTGGGGACGGGCTCACCCTTGAATTCCTCACCGAAACGGATACCCGCGTCCGCTTTGCGGACTTCCTCCAGCGTCAGGTCGCAGATGTGACCTTTCTTGTCGGTGGTGCGATCCAGCGTCGGGTCGTGAATCACCACGATCTCGCCGTCGGCGGTCATACGCACGTCCATCTCGATGGAGTCGATATCTAGTTTCAGTGCCTCACGGAAAGAGCGCATCGTGTTTTCCGGGAATTTCTGGCGGTAGCCGCGGTGCGCCGTAAGTGTGATCTTTTCTTCCATTTTTCAGTCCTCCGATCAAATTTTTGCACCCTCATTATAAGCGCGCGCGGGAGGGCTGTCAACCCTTTTGCCGAAAAAAACGCGCAAACAAGCCCCGCCCCCGCGTGTTTGTTGCATTCTGCACAAAACGGCTGTTAGTTTCTCCTAACAATTATGTGAAAGCCGATGAAAATGACAAAAAACTACCCCTTTTTGTGAAAAAATGCTTGACAAATGTGTCGTTGCGGTGTATCCTTTGTAGTGGTTAGCAGCGGCTAACTTCAATGACGGCGCGAAAAACGCCGGAAAAAGGGGGAAAATCTATGATGCCGTTGTGCTTGGCGGAGGTTGAAAAGCCCCAGATCATCCGTAAGATCGGAGGAAGCCCTGAGGTCAAAAAGCACTTGGAGAATCTTGGTTTCGTGGTAGGCGGAAATGTGACGGTGATCACAACCCTTGCCGGAAACGTGATTGTCAATGTGAAGGAAGCGCGGATCGCAATCAGCGAAGAAATGGCGCGCAAGATTATGGTGTAAAAAACAGTTTATATTTATTCAAAGGAGGTTTGACACATGAAAACTTTAAAGGATGCGGCAATCGGCAGCACCGTAAAGGTCGTGAAACTTCATGGAGAAGGCGCCGTAAAACGCCGGATTATGGACATGGGTTTGACCAAAGGCGTTGAGGTCTTTGTCCGCAAGGTAGCGCCCCTTGGCGACCCGGTGGAGGTTATGGTGCGCGGCTATGAGCTGTCGCTTCGGAAAGCCGACGCGGAAATGGTTGAAGTGGAGTAAACCGGCATTTTTATTTACCATCATAGTTAGTTAAAACTAACGCAAGAATGAGTGGAAACAAAAGAAATGGGTATTAAGATCGCACTGGCGGGCAACCCCAACAGCGGTAAAACGACCCTGTTCAACGCGCTGACCGGCTCCAACCAGTTTGTAGGTAACTGGCCCGGCGTTACGGTGGAAAAGAAAGAGGGCAAACTGAAAAAGCATGATGACGTGATCATCATGGACTTGCCCGGCATCTACTCGCTTTCTCCTTATACGCTGGAGGAAGTGGTGGCAAGAAACTATTTGATCGGTGAGCGCCCGGACGCGATTCTCAACATCGTGGACGGCACCAATCTGGAAAGAAACCTGTACCTGACCACCCAGCTTACCGAGCTTGGGATCCCGGTTGTCATCGCCATCAACATGATGGACGTGGTGAAAAAGAGCGGGGATAAGATCAACGTAGAGGAACTTTCCCGCCAGTTGGGCTGTAAGATTATGGAGATCTCCGCCCTCAAAGGCACCGGCATTATGGAAGCGGCGGAAGCGGCGATTGACGCGGCAAAGAACGGCAAAACCGTCCCCCAGCACACGTTTTCCGGCCCTGTGGAGCACGCCATTGCCCATATTGAGGAAGCGGCGGTACATAATATGCCCGAGGAGCAGCAGCGTTGGTACGCCATCAAGATCTTCGAGCGCGACGACAAGGTGCTTTCCGGTCTGACCATCGATCCCGCAACGATGGAGCACATCGAGGCGGACATCAAAGCGGCGGAAAAAGAACTGGACGACGACGCGGAGTCCATCATCACCAACGAGCGGTATGTGTATATCGCCTCCCTGATGAAGTCCTGCTACAAGAAAAAGAGCGCGGGCAAGCTTTCCGTTTCCGATAAGATCGACCGCGTGGTCACCAACCGGTGGGCGGCGCTCCCGATTTTTGCGGCAATTATGTTCCTCGTTTACTACATCGCCATTTCCACGGTCGGGTCTTTCGCGACCGACTGGGCAAACGACGGCGTGTTTGGCGACGGCTGGCACCTGCTTGGCATCGGTACCAAAGCGTATGACGAAGCGATTACCGAGTATGCCAAAGAAAACGTTTGGACAGAAGAATTCAAAAACATCGTCAACAAAGCCGCCGAGGCGGACGTTGCCGGCGCTTCCGAAATCAAGGACGCCGTCGACAACGAAGACTACGGCGCGTTTGACGAAGCGTACGGCTTCTATGCGGATTCCCTTGCGAAAGCAGGGTATGACCTGACCGGAATTTACGACGCGGCGCTGGGCGAGAATGCGGAAGGCGTTCCGGATCCCTCCGCGTACGGCGTTTGGGTGCCCGGTATCCCCGTACTGCTGGAAAAAGCGCTGCGCGTGGGTGAGGAAAACCCGGTCTGCCCCGAATGGCTCAGCAGCCTCTTGCTGGACGGTATCGTCGGCGGCGTGGGCGCCGTGCTCGGCTTTGTGCCTCAGATGCTGATTCTGTTCTTAATGCTGGCGTTTCTCGAATCCTGCGGTTACATGGCGCGTATCGCGTTTGTGATGGACAGAATTTTCCGTAAATTCGGTCTCTCCGGCAAGTCCTTTATCCCGATGCTGGTCGGC
>URMC01000005.1 GCA_900548735.1 uncultured Eubacteriales bacterium
ATTTGGGGGTTGGGGGGGGTGGGGGGTGGGCGGGCCGCCGGGGGGGGGGGGGGGGGGGGGGTCGCTCTACTTTTTAAAAATTCTGGCGGGGGGGGGGGGTTTTCCCCCCCCCCGCGCCACGACTATATTTTCGACAGGGCAATGAAAAATCCCACCTCCGCAACCAAAAATCCCGGAAACCGGCTCGCGGAGCCGATTTCCGGGATTTGTTGTTTTTCGCAATTTTCACAAAATACTTTTGGGTGAATTTGGAATCAGCCTGACAGGAGAACTCCTCCTGTCAGGCTGACAAAGCAAACCGCCAAACAACCGGGCTTTCCCCGATTTACAGCATTTCCAGATCCCGGAGCATTTGGTTTACTTCCGCCTTTTTTTCCGCATCCAGCCGTTTGATGGCATCCAACTCCTGCTTCCGGCGGCTTCTTGCCTTGGGGTCAAACACGCGGAACCAGCGCCTGATCTCATAGAACGGTTGCAGGTATCTCCGCCCCTGAAGTTTCGGATAGACCCTGCAAAGCGGTTCATACGGAAGCCAGATGCGGTGAAGGACATACCCGACCTGCCCCTTTTCGGACTGCTGACCGATTGCCATCAGATTGTCCTTGTTACCGTATACGCCGCCGGACAGAACAAACTGCTCCATGCGACGGGTCACATCGGTGTGTTCGCGGTTCCCGAACCATACTTCGGCAAGCGCGGAAGCAGTCTCGGCAAATTTGCGGATTCCCGCTGCCGAAAGTAACCGGTCAAGAGCTTCACGATCCGGCGACAGCTCCCTTTCCAACAGATAAATATCCAGGAAAGGGCGAACCCCGCATCCGCCGCGGAGAAAATGATAGCACGCGTGCGCCACCTGATGGAAAAAGAAAAATTCCTTTTCAAACCGATACTCGTATCCGTCACAAGCCACGGCGTAATCCCAGCACGTGGAAAGCACGCGGTCAAGGTTTTCCTCATCTTCCCTGAGGCTGTGATGCAATTCCAGGTGCACACCGCTACCGGACATCAAAGAAATATCGTGATAGCATTTCTTTTTGTCGGTATAACCGAGCTTTTCTGCGATGACCTGCGCCGCTTCCTCAACCTGTTCTTCCCGCACCAGGATATCAATATCACAGCTTGTGCGCATCCACGGCTCCGGATAATACTGCCGGATCACCGCGCCCTTGAGGGGGATGAACGGGATTTTTGCCTCATTCAGCGTCCGGCACAGCCGCTGTAATTCATGGTTGATCTTTTCATAGCGGTAAACCGCGACCATGATCTGCTTTTCAAATTTTGCTTTCAGCTCCCCATCGGTGATCCGGTCCTGCCGGATCAGTGCGTTGCCGACAAGGTGTGCAAGATCGTGTGCCTTGGAAAGCCGGTAAAGCCGGGTTTGCGCGTCCTCCGGCAAATCCGGAACGGCTGTGACCGCCTTACCGCAGACCTCGCCCGCGATCAGATCCATCATCGTGCGGATGATTGTCTCCATGGCGCCTCCTGAATCAGACATTCTCACCGAATGTATCGGGGTGCGCGGGGTCAAACAATTCGTTTGCCCACATCACGGTAACCAGATCATCGGTATCGGAAAGATTGATGATGTTGTGCGTGTAGCCGGGAAGCATGTGAACGGCTTCTATCTTCGCTCCGCTCACCTCAAAGCGCAACACCTCGTCAGAGCCGATCCTGCGCTCCTCAATCAGCCCGTGCCCCGACACAACCATAAAAAACTCCCACTTGCTGTTATGCCAATGCTGCCCCTTGGTCACGCCCGGTTTGGAAATATTGACGCTGACCTGCCCGCAGTTTTCGGTTTTCAGCAACTCGGTAAAGCTGCCGCGGGCATCCCTGTTCATTTTCAGCGGGAACGCCACCTTTTCTTTGGGCAGGTAGGAAAGATACATGGAATACAGCTTCTTCTCAAAGCTCCCGTCCGGAATTTCGGGGATGACCAGCGTTTTCGGCTGGTCGTGAAAGCGGTAAAGGCACTCCGCGATATAGCCCAGCGTCGCCTTGTGGGTAACGGGCGCGGCGCAGTATCTGCCGCCCGCGGTCGGCACGGCACTCACGCCGTCAAACTCACAATGATGCTCCCTGCCCTCCAACGCGTCAAACATTTCCTCCACCAGGTCGTCGATAAACAGCAGTTCCAGCTCCACCGCAGGGTCGTTCACCGTGATCGGCAGGTCATTTGCAATGTTGTTGCAGAACGTGCCCACCGCGCTGTTATAGTTGGGGCGCACCCATTTGCCCACCAGATTCGGGAAGCGGTAAACCAGCACCCGCGCGCCGGTTTCCTTTCCGTAAGCGAAAAACAGCTCCTCCCCCGCCTTTTTGGAAAGCCCGTATTCCGAGGTGCCGAAGCGCCCCGCAAGCGTTGCCTGAACCGAAGAAGAAAGCATCACCGGGCATTTGTTGCCGTGTTTTTTCAGGGTATCCAGCAGAGTGGCGGAAAAACCGAAGTTGCCCGCGCGGAACTCCGCCGGATCCTTCGGGCGGTTGACCCCGGCAAGATGGAACACAAAATCCGCCTTCCCGCAGTATTCGTCCAGCTCCTGTGTCGTGCTGTCGATGTCATATTCGTAGATCTCACCAATGTGTATATTCGGGCGGGTGCGGTTTTTGCCGTCACGAATGTTTTTCAGGTTTTCACAGAGATTGCGCCCCACAAAGCCCTTGGCGCCGGTAATCAGAATGTTCATGGCTCTTTTCTCCACACCATCTTGTTGACCACGCCGGTGTACGACTGAATAATCTTTACCACCTTGGAGGACACGTTTTCCTCTATATAATCCGGCACCGGGATCCCGTAATCCCCGTTCCGGTTCATCTCCACGGCGGTATCCACCGATTGAAGCAAGCCTTTTTCGTCGATCCCGGAAAGGATGAAGCAAGCCTTATCCAGCGCCTCCGGGCGCTCGGTGGAGGTGCGGATGCACACTGCGGGAAAGGGGTGCCCGACGCTGGTGAAAAAGCTGGATTCCTCCGGCAGAGTGCCGCTGTCGGAGACGACGCAGAACGCGTTCATCTGCAGGCAGTTGTAATCGTGAAAGCCGAGCGGCTCATGCCGGATGACGCGCCGGTCAAGCGCAAAGCCGCTGGCTTCCAGCCGTTTGCGGCTTCTCGGATGACAGGAATAGAGAATCGGCATATCGTATTTTTCCGCCATTCTGTTGATAGCCGTGAAAAGGCTGCGGAAGTTTTTTTCGGTGTCGATATTTTCTTCCCGATGGGCGGAAAGCAAAATGTATTTGCCCTTTTCCAGCCCCAGACGTGCGTGAATATCGCTCGCCTCGATCTCGGCAAGGTTGCCCCGCAACACCTCCGCCATGGGGGAGCCGGTCACATAGGTGCGCTCCTTCGGCAAGCCGCAGTCGGCAAGATAGCGGCGGGCATGCTCGGAGTATGCCATATTGACATCCGAGATAATATCCACAATGCGGCGGTTGGTCTCCTCCGGCAGGCACTCGTCCTTGCAGCGGTTGCCCGCTTCCATATGAAAGATCGGGATATGCAGGCGCTTGGCGCCGATCACCGAAAGGCAGGAGTTGGTATCGCCCAGCACCAGCACGGCGTCCGGCTGAATTTCCGCCATCAGGGTGTAGGATTTTGCAATAATATTGCCGCAGGTCTCCCCGAGGTTGGAGCCGACCGCGTCCAGGTACACCTCCGGGTCGGCGAGCTTCAGATCCCTGAAAAACACGCCGTTGAGGTTGTAATCATAGTTTTGCCCCGTGTGGGCAAGGATCACGTCAAAATATTTGCGGCACTTGGTGATCACGGCGGAAAGCCGGATGATCTCGGGTCTTGTGCCGACAATGATCAGCAGTTTCAGTTTGCCGTTGTTTTTAAAATATACTTTCTTACTATCCATATTTGTTGCCATTACGTGCTTTCTCCGAAATTAAATCATAAGCCTTTCTGCTCACAAATCCGTTGTTTCCCTGCCCGGGGTTCTGCTTTTTAAATATTCTTTTATTTCTTCCGCAACGCCCGCGTCAAATGTCATTGGTGCATACCCGAAAGCGTTTGTTGCATCCTCGTGGGAATATGCCCTTGGCTCGCACAGACGTTGTACCTTTTCACGATAATCCTTCTTGCCGAACGTGAGACCGGAAATAACGACTGCACCGCCATAAGCAAGCCAAAACGGAACATTCACGAACCTTATTTTCTTGCCGAGTTCTTTTCCTATTTCAACAAATATATCTCTTAACGTAATTACGGAACCGCCTGACAAAACAAAATCCTTGTTGACCGTTGCCTGCTCGTTCAACAGCACCGCATAATACGCTTTTGCAAGATCCTTATAGTGCACGGGCTGAAGCACAAATCTTCCGCCCTTAACCATAGGCACGATCTTCATTCTGTCCGCCATTTTGATGAATTTGACAATGTTTCCGTCATAAATGTTGCCATAAATCATGGTTGGACGTAAAATGGTAAGTAAAATATTTCGCTCTTTGCAGATTTTATGAACCGCCTCGTCAATTCGACGATACTCTTCGCCCGCCGCTTTATACTTGGAATAAATGCCCGTCGTATGCACAAATATCAGCCTTCTGACGCCGACCTTTGCCGCAACTTCCGTGATTTTTTGCGAAAGCATGATAGATGCAATATGAAGCACCGTATCCACCCCGGTCAGGGCTTTTTCCAAATGCGCTTCGTTCGTCAGTTCTCCGCGCATGATTTCAAGCCGGGGGAGCTTGGCTTCTATACTTTTTGTATCAGAGCTGTTTCTGACAAGAGCCCTTATCTCATCGAAAGTTCCGGCAACGCTGTTGAAGTTTACCTGCAAAAGTTCCGCAAAGGCTCCACCGGATTTTTTACCGGTAAGGCCTGTGATGGCAAGAACTTTGCTCATTTTTTCCCCGCCTTTGCAAGCTCGTCCTGTACGTAGGCAAGCGCGGCGATCTTCGCTTTGGTCTCCTCCACATCAAGGATCCGGGTGTTGTTGGAGTTGAACTCGGTCAGGGTGTTGCGGGTCTCGTCGCCCTCCTTGAAATACTTGTCGTAATTCAGCCCGCGGTTATCGGCGGGCACGCGGTAAAAGTTGCCCATATCCACGGCTTTGGCACATTCTTCGTTGGTCAGCAGGGTTTCGTACATCTTCTCGCCATGGCGGATACCGATAACCTTGATGTCCTCTTTTTTACCGCCAAACAGCTCGCACACGGCTTCTGCCTGGGTGGCAATAGTGCAGGCGGGGGCTTTCTGAATCAGCAAGTCGCCGTTTTCGCCGTGCTCAAACGCAAACAGCACAAGGTCAACCGCTTCTTCCAGCGACATGATGAACCGGGTCATTTTCGGCTCCGTAACCGTGATCGGATTTCCGTTCCGGATCTGATCAATCCAGAGCGGGATTACCGACCCGCGGGAGCACATCACGTTGCCGTAACGGGTGCAGCAGATTCTGGTCCTGCCGGAATTGCGGGACTTGGCAACAGCCACCTTTTCCTCAATCGCTTTGGTAATGCCCATGGCGTTGATCGGGTATGCCGCCTTGTCGGTGGAAAGGCAGATCACACACTCCACGCCGGCTTCAATCGCCGCCGTCAGCACGTTGTCGGTGCCGATGACATTGGTGCGCACCGCTTCCATCGGGAAAAACTCACAGGAGGGCACCTGCTTGAGTGCCGCCGCGTGAAAAATGTAATCTACGCCGCACATCACGCCGCGGCAGGATTGCAGATCGCGCACGTCGCCGATGTAAAACTTGATCTTTTCCGCCACCTTCGGCATTTTTGCCTGAAATTCATGGCGCATATCATCCTGCTTTTTCTCGTCGCGGGAGAAAATTCTTATTTCTTTGATATCGGTTTCGAGAAACCGGTTCAATACCGCGTTGCCAAAGGATCCGGTACCCCCGGTGATCAGTAAGGTTTTGTCTTTAAAAAGCGACATCTTTTATCCTCCACTTTCTATCAGCTATACTTTTCCGAGTATCTTTTTTATAATATATTTCGCCTTTTGCGTGTGATAGCCCTGCATATAGGTCTTTTTCGCCGCCTTTTCAAAGCCGCTTTTCGCATACTCCGTATAAAACCGATCTCTCAGGTGTCTGCCCTTTGAATAATCCTTTTCCGCATACGCGTAGTCCGAATACCGGTTGTCTATGGGGTGCAGTTCAAAATGATCAAGCCGGTTCACAAGGTCGTTGCCGGTTTTGTTGTTGGCAACGATCAGCGAAACGCCGTTTTCGGTATTCATCGCCGGATCACATGCCCGGTACCCCCAAAAATCGGCTATGGTAATATCTGAAAAATGGTTCGTTCTGAATTTGCAATGATAGCAGGAACGCCGCAAAATGGCGTTTTCTGTCATAAACCCTTTATAAAAAGGATCCAGATAGTATGGGGTAATCCTTGTTTTGGAAGCGGTGATAACCCTGATGCTCTTGTTATTCCACCCTTTATCCTTGGGGCGGAAATCAAGGGAGACCAGCTTTTCCCCCTTCAGGAGCTTGCGCAAATGCTCCTGAAACAGGACGGAAGAAGGAACCCCATGGCATATAAAATCAACCGTAACAAGCAACCTTCCCTCGTCCTTTATCGCATGCTTCACCCCTGCAACCTCACAGGGCGTGCCGCAGAACAGGACCCGCCTGCCCCGGTTTATTTCGGACTGTATTTCAAAAATGGTTTTACCCATGTAGCTTTCGATATATTTGCTTTTTTGCAACTCCGTAAGCGCGGTACTGTCGGTGGAAGTATGCTCCGGACGAAGCGTTTCGCCGCGGAAAGCAGCCCCCCAGACACTGCCGCCCCAAGACAGAATTTCCCGCGCCAGAGAAGCAAAAACCCCGCCGGAGGTACTGGTGCCCAAAATGTCGGCATCGGTGGAAAACCCATAATATGAAGCCTTGAAAGTCTCCGGCTCCCGATGATGGAGACAGTGACAAACGCTTTCGCATTTGCCGCATCCCACGCACTTTGCCTCATCAATTTCCGGGAAATAAAAGCCCTCCGCATCGGTTGTCAGTTGCACGCAGTTTTTCGGGCAGACCGACGCACACGCACCGCAGGCGGTACACTCCTCTTTCAAATTCAATATCTTCATTTTTGCCCCTTCAAAAATTTATTCAGCTCCGCCGCAACGGCATCGACCGATGCCGCATCCACATTATATCGGGGGATCCGTTTTTTGCGGACCTTTGTCAGAAAATTCAGCGGCAGTTGCTTTGTGGTAAACCCATACTTGTATTTCCCCATCTGTTTCAGGGTGTTTTTATCATATGCCCCATGGGAAAATGCAAATAACGTGACCCCGGCTCCCGTTTTCGCTTCCAGTATTTTTTGAGAATCCTCAAGCTCACTCTTTTGCTGCCCGGGGGAAAGCAAATTCAGATTTTGGTGTGTGGTGCCGTGCGCACCGATCGTCACCAGATCGTCCTTTGCCAGCTCTTTTAAATTTTCCGTGGTGATATACCCCGGCTGATCCAAAAAATCCGTCACAATAAAAACAGTAAAAGGGATATTTTTTTCTTTCAGATACGGATACGCAAGCGTATATACATCCTGCAATCCGTCATCAAAGGTAATCGCGATTTTTTTCCGGGCGGGATTTTTCAAAACGGAAGGCAGACTGTCATAGTTGCGGTAGCTTTCGATAAACCCGGTAAACTTTGCAAACGGGAGAACGCATTTGCTCTTCTGACATTCCGGAGCGTCCGTGATATGATGAAATATCACCACCGCCGATGACGGCACCCGAAAGAGGAGCTTTCGTGCAATCTTTTTAATTGTTTTTATCAACGGCATTACCCCCGCAGCGCTTCGGTCAGGAATGCCCGCGAAGCGTTTTCGGCACCCGCCAGGCGCTCGTGAATTCCGGTATAATCGAGTTGCGGCGCTTGCCCCTCTCCGGCACCGGTTGCGGCATGCTCATGCCCTGCAGCCCTCAAAAGGTTTACGCCTCTTTCGCGGGTGGCGGGGTTCCCGTCCGAAAAGGCAAACTGCTTTTCAAACAGAAGCGAAAAAGCCACCCCGTGAAAAGAATCCGTCACGACAAAGTCCGCATGATCCGTCAGATAAAGAAATTCTTCGGGTCCTACATCCCGCAACACCCGATCCGCCTTCCATCTCATCAGACCGTCCGTCATGACCACCAGCTTCAGCTTTTTTTCCGCGGCGATTTTCCGCGCAATGTCATCGCTCCCGGCAGCACCCATCAGCCGGTAATAGAAAAGATAACGTCCGAAATCCTTACGATATGGCTTCTCCACCCCGCGCCAAAAGCTCTTGTCGTTCAAAAACACGGGGTCCAGCACTTCAACCGCGGTTTTACCGGACAGCGCCCGGACAATGCCGATCCCGGTGCTTTCCCGCACGGAGATCGCATCAAATTTTTGCAGATACGCGGCAATCTCTTCCCGTCGGTCTTCCGGAACGGCGCTCATGCCAAAACTCGCCGCGTAAGAAATCCGCCTGACACCCTCCGGCACAAAATCAAGATAAAACGCCTTTCTCTCCTCGGCAATTCTTGACGGATTGAAGACCTGATCACTGCCGGTAATCACCGCGTCCGCCTCCGGAGGGGCAGAGGTCAGCCCGGCTAAGGATTCATACCTCTCGGTAAGCCTGAAGTTGTGTTGTACAAAAGCATCAAATTTTTGATATTTTTTGCGTTTCCGACCGTAGGTGGGAAGCATGATGAGATTATACGCAAGGTGCTTGAACCCCCTGCCCTTCGGGATGATGGGATATTTTGCCCGCAATGCCGGGGTATTGTAATCAATTACCTTCACATCGTCACCGTTCCGGCTCAGATAAGACATCAGGGAATAAGCCTGCAACACCGCGCCGTAATTCTTCGGGGTATGAAAAGTCATCAGACGTATCTTCATTTCATCATTTCCTTTTTGCTCTCGATAATCTTCCGAACAGAATCTGTTTTTCGTTGGCGTTCAACCCGTAAACCAGCAAAAGCAACCCGTAAATGACCACAAAACAAATCACTTTGGCAATCCATATCATCCAGTTGCCGGCAGGCACAAACGAGTGAAGCAACGCCAGAAGCAAGGTAGCCACTGCACAGCACGGCAATGTTCTGGCAAAGATACCGCCGAACACCCGCAGAATATGAAGTTTCATCGCCTTTACATAATAAATGTTCATGGCAATGATATTTGCCAATACCAGCCCTGTTGCGGTGCCGATGCACGCGGCAATGGAGCCGTAACGCTTTACGCCGATCACGGTAATCAGCAGGTTGAATACCGCCATCACGCTGACTGCCACCGTGCGAAAGCCCATTTTGTTTTTGGCGCGCAGAACGGAAAGGCACACATTCTGAATCAGCGGGATCATGGTGGGCACCATCAGGATCAGCGCAACCTTCCACGCAAACAGGTAATCCTTGCCGAGCCAGAGGTTAATAAACTCTTTCCCGATCACAATAAAGCCGCCCAACGCCCCGCCCAGCGCCATAAATTCAAAGCGGCCGACCTTGATGACCGTATCCTCCAACCGGCGGTTATCGGCGCCTTGTGCAATCTGTTTGCTGACAGTGGGAAGCATCAGATCGGAAAAAGCAAGTGCAAACTGCTCAAACATGCTGTACAGCTGCAAGCCGACCGAATAAACGGCAACCTCCACCGCGCCCAACGCGGAGCCGATTACCATATGTCAAGATTGCTGTTGAATTGCACCGCAACGGATTGTATAAACGTTAAAATGGTATATTTGAAGGACTGCCCGAAAAGGGTTTTATCCCAATAATGAAACCTGATCCTGATACCGATTTTCCCTCTGATGTAAGCAAGCTGTGCGATCATCATGGCAATAAGAAGCCCGATTTCCACATACAGCAAAATTGCCGAATCGGAGATCCTCAGTAAAAGCACCACGGAAATTGCGATTTTGAGCACGATCCGCAACAGCTTCAGCAAATTGGCAAACGCGTAGTGCTCACACCCGGCAATGATGCCGAAAACCACCTTTTCATAGGTGCTCAAAACAAGAACGATCAGAAAAAGGAGAAACAGCTGTTTGGCTTTTGCAAATTCCTCCGCCGTGAGAGACTGACCGTAAAACCGATCCAGGGAAAAGTATATCACAGCCCCGACCGCAAGCATGATCAGAGAAAGCCCGGTGGCTTCGATAAACCCCATTGCCGAAAAATTGCTCAACTGCTTTTCGTCTTTTTCGGCGTTGAATTTTGCAATATATCTTAATATGGTGCCGCCTATTCCGAGATCCAGTATCGTTACCGACCCGATCAGAGAAGCTATGATTTTGTAAACACCATACTCGCCCTGCCCCAGTCTTGAGATCAGAAACGGCACAAAAAACAAGCCGTAAAAGGTGTTTGTCAGAATCAGCAGGTAGGAAAAAACAGCTCCCGCTTTGATTTGCTTTGTATTCATTCTGCCGCCTCAATCGCGCGTTTGGCAATATCGTTGTACGAAAACACTTCCACCCCGCGCGCGGCGGCTTTCTTCATATCAAGGTATGTTTCCGGGTGATCAATGATCTCCGAGAGCACTGCCCGGATCTCTTTTTCGCTGTCCCCATGCAAAAAGCGGCAGTTTCCGCCGATGTCCACATGGCGCATCCCCTCCCAATCCTTGAAAACACCGGGGATGCCGCAGGCGCACGCCTGCTCCCACAGGACAGAATGCGTACCCGGGAAAAACGCAAGATCCGAGGTGAGGAAATAATCGTATGCCCTGTCCGCCGGGATCCAGCCCAAAAACCGGATATTCTCATTTTGGGAGAGCTTTTCGATTTCCGCCTGCATATCGCTGCTGGGCTGACCAAACACAATCAGCTTTGCTTTTCCGTTCAGCGCCGACACTGCCTGCATCAACAGATGAATGTTTTTGGCGCGGTCGATTTTCCCGCCCGTCACCACCACAAAGTCATCGCTCCCGAGCGAAAGCTCCCGGCGAAGCCTGTCTCTTAACTGCGGCATCTCTCCGAGCCGGATTTTTTCATCGTCCCCGCCCATGATCAGAAGCCCGATTTTTTCTTCCGGGATGCCTATCACATCATGCAGATACCGGCATCTCCACGGGGTCACGCCCCAGAATTTGCGGACATACGGAACAGCCTTGCGCATATAGTGCCCGTACAGGTACTTATATACGGCACGCCCCCGCAGGGTGTTGACCGGGGAATTGTAATAATCGCCATGCTGGTCCATATAATAAGTACATTTGTGTTTTTTGCAATATTTCGTAACGGTGCCGAGGCTGAGAAAGGTGCCGCCGTGCACAAACACAACATCCGGTTGCAGGCGCTCCAGCTCTTCATACAGCCCCTTGTAAATACCGTATCTGGCAAGAAAGGATTTCTTTTTTTCCAGCACGTGAACGTGTACCCCATCGGGGTTCACATAGTCTTTTTCCGTCTTTTTGATGGCGTTCCCCTTCCCGTCAAAGGAGAAATCGGAGGTTAAAACACAGACAGAATGCCCTTGCTTTGCGTGAAATTTGGTTATCAGATTTTCCTGATACCCCATTCCCTCCACAAAAAAATTCCCAAGGCATATATGAACTATTTTCATTGCTTTTTCTCCAGTCCGGCATTTTCAAATACATGGCAAAGCGTGTTTACCGCCACCGTTACGTCAAAATGCTCCTTGGCGTACAGATACGCCCTCTCGGGCATTGCGGCATACTTCCCGTCCAGCGCCAAGGCAATCTCGCGGGAAAGTGCGTCCGCATCGGGCGCAGTGACCGCCACCCCGGCTTCTGTCAGGAATGTATACAGATAAATATCCGACGGTCCGAAAAAAAGCACCGGTCTGCCGGAGGCAAGATATTCCGGGATCTTGGTCGATATCGAATACCGGAAAAATTCGTTTTTCATCAGGTCGTTGCTCTCGGTGTGCACCAAAAAGTCAGCCCCCGCAAACACTTTCCTGATCCCGTCATGCGGTACAGCCGGCAAAAAACGCACTTCCTCAAATTCCCGGAAGGCATCCTGATACGCGGCAATGTTTTCGGGCGAGGTATAAATCAGGAATTCCACGGCTTTGTTTTTCTCCGCCGCCGCTTCGCGGATCGCTTCGGCAATCCGGTAAAGCCCCTTTTCTCTGCCCAGGTGCAACCCGCCCGCATACACAAACCGGAAAACCCCGTCACCCGGGCGCGGCGCGGTGTAAAAATCGCTTACGTTTACCGCATTCATCACCGTGCTGTGGGGGATACCCGTTTCTTCCGTATACACCTCAGCCATTTTCGGGCTGATGGCAATGCACCCGTTGCTTCGCTGATAGCACCGGTTGCAATATCCGCGCAGCTGTTTTTTGTAATGCTTCAAAAGGGGGTTCCCCTCCCATTGGATGCAATGCCGCCAGTTGTCCATAAAATGCATCACGATGGGGATGCGGAGCTTCCGGGAAAGCCGGTAAGCCATTTTCAGGGAAGCAACGCCCCCGCCCAGGGTATATATGACCTCCGGGGCAAACGCCCGGATCTCCTGCATGTCTTTTTTTGTCAGGCAGATCCGGGAAAGATCCGTTTGCAGGGCAACAAATTGCCGCAGATCGGAAACAATTTTGTGTCTGCCGTGCGCTCCCTCGCCCGTACCGGCGGTGCTGTGTTTGATGCTACGGCTGATCTGCCTGCCGCGGCTGTTGGAAAACAGCGCCGCGAAGGAAAGCGGAGCCGGGCGCAGGACCCGGCTTTTCAGCTTCACGCTCCCGGTCAGCGGGCGGCTTGTGCCCCAATAAAGTTCCATCAGGTTTTCCGGGTTCAGCGCCCCGAATATGCTTTGCAGTGTAATGCCCGTGGCGTTGCCGGTATTGACGGAATCAGTATTGATAATCAGGATTCGTTTCATGCTTCGGCACCGCCTCAACCTCTGTGACCCGGGTACTTGCTACCGGCTGATTCTGCCTTGTAATAAACCGCAGGAAGGCGAAAAACACCGGCTCCACCCAAAAGCTGTTACTGAACAGCAGTTTTACAAGGAAAGCACACAGCAGGAGACAGATTACATTTTTCTCGACAACGTTTTTCGATCTCAGCTTTCTGAAAAGATACCCCACAAACAGCACACTCAGAACACTGCCGAATACCACACCGAAATCCACCAGAAATTCCAGAAAAATATTATGGCAATAGGTGTTGATGATCGGGCGTTCCGCAAAAAAGCCGTTGCCGAATGGATTGCCCGCGATGATCTCTCTCACCCCTGCCGCCACCTCGTCTCTGCCGTTTGCTTCAAAGAAGTTGCCATCCATCATGACCCGGAGAAACTTGGAGTAAAACCCGTATTTGGAGCAGAGCGCCACAATCCACTTCAGCACCCGGTCGAGATTCACAAAGAAAACCACCGTAACGGCAATCAGAATGCCGATGTTGATGTAAACCCGCCTGCGGTTTTCGGAAAGGTTGATCAGCTGATACAAAACCGCAAAAATAACCACGGCAACCAACGGCCCGCGGGAGCCCTGCAACAGCATGATTGCAAATAGAACCGCAAGCAAAAGCAGTTCCAGGATATTGAATTTCCGGAACAGGGAGTACAGCATCAGCACCGCCGGCACCAACAGCCTGTACGAAAGCCCCATGGCGCCCGTGCCCCACTCGGTTTTGAAAACAAAGTGGTAAATATAAAAGGAAACGATCATCTCCAGCGCGAGCACCGGGCCGATTTTGCGCAGTTTTGCTTCCAGGATCTCAAAATCGGTAACGGCGCTCCCGAGCAGGGAGCCGGCAAGCACCGCGATATACGCCGTGCGGATCACCCCGCTGTATACCTTGGCATCCAGCTCCGTATTGAGCGCGACAGACAGCGTCATAAACAAAAGAACGGCAATCACAAACGCAGAATACGTGGCGCTGACCTTTTTGGCAAAAATATACGGGAATGCCCGGACTGCCAGAAGCGCCAGAATCGCATAAACCAAAAGGGTATCCAGGGAGGATTGCCCGAGAAAAATTCTGCCGATCGCGTTGGCAAAAAATATATGAATATCCAGAAATATGGCAAACAGAAACAAATCGGATATTCTGTCTTGTGCCCGCTGATCCGGGTTTTCCAATACGTTTGACATGCTTTCACCTGTAAATTTATTTGTTTTCCGTCAATACATCAAATAAATGAATGTAATTGTGATAATCAAAAACGGAGGACTCCACCTGGGGCTTTGTGCCTGACGCGAGAATCCCGCGCAGGTCGGCTTCCAGCGTAGCAGTATCCACCAGATAACCGTTTTTCCCGTTTTTCAGATACGCCTTCAAATCGCTTGTATCGTTGGCTACCACCGCGGTCCCCACGGAGATCGCCTCGGCAAACTTGGTGGGAAACCCCGCCGAGGTCGCCCTTGTGGCGGGGCGGATGATGATGGCATAGTCGCTTTCCCGCACCACTTGCAAAGCCTTTTCGTGGGAAACACGACCGAGAAATTCTATTTTTTCATCCTCAACGGTTATCCCGTACATGGCAGAAAACTGCTCTTTGGTAAGCCCTGCGATAATCAGCCTGAATGCCATGTCCGTTATCCCGTGAAAGGCTTTCACAACCTCCCCCAAGGCTTCCTTGGAGGCGCTGGGGCTTCCGCAATAGGCAAATGTCGGCACTGCGTTCTCCGGTTTCGGGGAGGCAAACGCAAACTTTTCATCGCGAAGGTCCACCAGCGGCGGCACTGTGATGATGGTTTTGACCGACTTTTTGTAATAGTCGGCAAGATACCGGCTGATCGCAATCATTCCGTCGCATTTTTTCTGGTACACACGCATTGCCAGCGCCGTATCCACGCACTTTATCAGCCTGACGGGAGAAAGGGAAAACCGGTTCTCATACCACTCGGTACAGTCGGCAATGATTCTGATTTTTCTTTTGCGGCACAGGCGCTCCAGCTTTGCCAGCGGCGCCGCATGAAGGTTATAGCAAACGACCAACTTCACATCCGGATACCTCTCTATCAGGCGTGAATACGACCCGATATTCAGCATCTGCTTTATCCATTGCCTGGTGCCGGAAGGATACGGGATCGGAAAACTGTCAAACCCGAAAACCTTCTGCGCGGTTTCGGCAGGGCTTGCCGTTTCCCGGCTCACGCCGCAAAACACCACCCGGTAGCCAAGCTCCCGGAAAATCTTTGCATTGTTGACCACCCTGTGCGCCGCCGCGTTTTTATCCGGAAGCTCAAACCCGCCGACATACAGGACCGTACCTTTTTCCTTCGGCATTACAAATTCTCCCGATACCACTCAATCACTTCGTTCAGCCCTTTGGCAAAGTCATAATCCGGGGCGTAGCCAAGCAGTTTTTTCGCCTTTGAAATATCCGCGTTGCTGTGCCGGATATCGCCCTTCCGGTCCGGGCCGAAATGCGGCTCCGTCTCTTTGCCGAGCGCCTTTGTCAGCGTGTGGTAAATGTCAATCAGGTATTCCCTGCCGCCAAAGGCAATATTGAACGCCTGCCCTGCCGCCTCATGCGGTGCCAGGCACGCTTTGAGGTTTGCCTCGATCACGTTTTCGATATAGGTAAAATCCCGGCTCTGCATGCCGTCACCGTTGATGGTCGGCACTTCGCCGTTCATCAGCTGCCGGATGAATTTCGGAATCACCGCCGCGTAAGCCCCCTCAGGGTCCTGCCGCCTGCCGAACACATTGAAATACCGCAGCCCGTATGTATCCAGCCCGTAATGCATGGTGTACAGCTTTGCCCACTCCTCATCACAGCGCTTGGTCAGCGCATACGGAGAGAGCAGATTGCCCTCTCTGCCCTCGGTTTTCGGGAGGTGCGGCTCATCCCCGTAAACGGAAGAAGAGGAAGCGTAAACAAACTTTCTGACCCCGTTCTGCCGCGCGGCTTCCAGCATATTCAGCGTGCCTTCAATGTTGTTTTTGCAGTAAAAGAGCGGCATTTCCAGTGAGCGCGGCACACTGCCCCACGCCGCCTGATTGAGAACATAGTCCGCCCCGCGGCACGCCCTCATACAGGTATCGGCGTCCTTGATGTCCCCTTTGATAAACTCATAATCCGGGTTTTCGGCAAACAGCTCCACGTTTTTCTCCTTGCCCGTAGACAGGTCGTCCAGGCAACGGACGCGGTACCCCATGTTCAGGATCGCCTCGCAAAGATTGGAACCGATGAAGCCGGCGCCGCCGGTCACCAGAAACAAAGAGCCTTCCGGAAACCGCAAATGCTTATATCCCATGCTTACAGTCTCCAGTACCGGTAACCGAGCTCCGTCAGCTCTTTTCTGTTGCGCACACCCTTCACGTCGATAATCACCTTTTTGCCGTTTTCCTCATCCCGGAACATGCCGGCAATATCCTCATTCGTCAGCGCCCGGAACTCCCGGTGTGCCACCGCGATAATCAGGCAGTCCAGATCCCGGAACGCAGAAATCGGCACCAGATCCACACCGTAAAATCTCTTCGCGTCCGGCGCGTCGGCTACCGGGTCGCAGACAATCGGGGAAATACCGTACTCACGCAGTTCCTTCAGAATATCGTTGACCTTGCTGTTGCGGGCATCCGGGCAATCCTCCTTGAAGGTAATGCCAAGGCAACCGACCCGCGTCGTGCGGATCGGCTTGTCCGCTTTGATCAGCTGCTTTACGGTCTGTTCCGCCACGTATTTGCCCATGTCGTCATTGATGCGGCGCCCGGAAAGAATAATCTGACTGTGATACCCGAACTGCTCCGCACGGTACGTCAGATAATAGGGGTCGATCCCGATGCAATGACCCCCCACAAGACCGGGGCGGAAGGGCAGGAAATTCCACTTTGTGCCTGCCGCCTCCAGCACCTCCAGGGTATCAATACCCATCTTGTTGAAGATGATGGAAAGCTCGTTCATAAAAGCGATATTGATATCGCGCTGGCTGTTTTCGATCACCTTGGCTGCCTCTGCCACCTGAATGGAGGACGCCTTATGGACGCCTGCGGCAACCACAATCCCGTAAACGGCGGCAATCTCCTCCAGAGACTCCGCATCCATACCGGAAACGATTTTTTTGATGGTGGTCAGCCGGTGCACCTTGTCACCGGGGTTGATCCGCTCCGGGGAGTAACCAACCTTGAAATCCACCCCGCATTTCAGCCCGGATTCGCGCTCCAGGATCGGCACGCACGTCTCCTCGGTCACGCCGGGATAAACGGTAGACTCATAGACAACGATTGCGCCGCGGGTCAGGTTGCGCCCCACAATCTCGCTGGAACTGATCACCGGGGTCAGATCCGGCGTTGTGTCGGCATTGACCGGGGTCGGCACGGCAACGATGATGAATTTTGCTTCCTTCAGGCGGCTCTCGTCCGCCGTCCACTCTACCGTGCAGGCGCGGATGGCATCATCGCCGACCTCTTTTGTCGGGTCCGTGCCGTTTTTGTATGCCTCGATCTTGGCTTTGTTGATATCAAAGCCGATCACGTTGACGTGCTTTGAAAATTCCACGGCAATCGGCATGCCCACATAGCCAAGACCCACCAAAGCGATTTTTTCTTCTTTGTTGATAATTTTTTCGTAAAGTGACATAACTACTCCCTTTTATTTGATTTGTTCTTCCTTTCACAGGCTACAGCCCCATCGTGTTACAAATAACGGCATTGACCTTGACTACATCAAATTTTTCTTCCACCATTTCCCTGCCGCGCCGCGCCATGCGGGCAACGGTCTCCGGGTGGCACAACAGCTCCGTCATGCGCTCCGCCAGGGCGGATACCTCTCTCACCGGCACCAGATACCCGTTTTCGCCGTCCCTGACGGTCTCCCTGCATCCGGGGGCATCGGTCGTGATCACCGCTCTGCCGCTTGCCATTGCCTCCAGCACGGTTTTGGGGGTGCCCTCCCGATAGGAGGGCAACACAAACACACTGCATTGCGCAAGGTACGGCCGCACGTCCGCCTGCTCCCCGAAATACTCCACAATTCCGGCATCCGCATACGGTTGCAATTCTTCCGGTTTCAGGGCGCTGGGGTTTGTGTCATAGGGGCCGACCAGCAAAAAGCGCACCGCGGGATACCGCTCCTTTACGATGTCGGCAGCCTGCAGGTACTCATACACGCCCTTGTCCCGGATCAGGCGGCTGATACAAAGAAACGCCGGGGTCTTTGGCAGTGGCTGTACCTGAAACTTTTCCAGATTGACTCCGGAGCCGTTCAGCATGACAACGCGGCTTTTATCCACAATCCCGTGCCGGCAAAACACCGCCACGTCGTCCGGGTTCTGAAAGAAAACCCGTTCGGCATGCTTCATCCCGACCCGGTATTCCGTCACCAGTATTTTCCGCAGGAGCTTTGCCTTTCCGCCCCCGGAAAGAAACACGGAGCCGACCCCCGCAATCAGGGGATAAAACCCCCGGATGCCGAGGCGGTGCGCCGCCATCCCCCCGTAAATCACGGTTTTTGCCTGATAGGCGAAAATTTTATCGGGGCGTTCCTCCTTCAGGGTCTTTTTGACGGAGCGATATGTTTTCAGATCCCCGAAGGGGTTGGTTCCGTTCCGCTGTACGCAAACGGCGCGGTAGCGGATTCCGCTTTCGCGGAATTTTTCGCCCCACTCGGCTTCCGGCTCGTTCCCGATGGCAACAACCTCGTGCCCGCGGCGGATAAACTCCCGCATCATATCCATCCGAAACCAGAAAAGCGACGGCGTATGGCTTGACATTACGGCAATTTTCATTTTTTGACTGCCTCTCTTTTCGCTTCTTCCTTCTTCAGCTCTCCCGTTCCGCCTTCCACCACACCGTCGTGGCGCAAAACCGACCGGATCGTTCCGAAAAAGCACCGGCAGTCAAAAGCAAAGCTCATTTTTTTCACGTATTCGCCGTCCAGCCTTGCCTTGTCCGCGATCTCCAGCTCATCCCGCCCGTTGATCTGCGCCCAACCGGTCAGCCCCGGCTTGACATCGTTCGCGCCGTATTTATCCCGCTCCGCAATCAGATCATCCTGATTCCACAGCGCCGGGCGCGGCCCGATAATACTCATTTTTCCGGTGAAAATATTGAACAGCTGCGGCAGCTCGTCAATGCTCATTTTGCGCATCCAGCGCCCGCATTTCAGCAGGTACTGATCCGGGTTTTCCAGCATATGTGTGGGCATATCATGCGGGGTGCTCATTTTCATACTGCGGAATTTCAGCACGGAAAAATAGGTTTTATGTATCCCGACCCGCTTCTGCCGGAAAATGGCGGGGCCCGGATCCTCGATCCTGATGATCAGGGCAAAAACCACCATCGGCAGGGCAAGAACCACAATGCCGACGGAGGACAGAACAAGATCAATCAGTCGCTTGAAAAATTTCCGATACACGTTGAGCACTCTCCCTGCTAAATTTCGGCTTTGCCGGCGCCGAGGAGCCGGCAAAAGAAAACGGTTCCCTCAAAACGGTGCAACGCGCGCGGCGGCGTAAGGGCACACTTCTACATTTAATATAATATTACGAAATTGTGTATTTGTCAATAGGAAATCGCTTTTCGGGCGAATTAAATGTTGGATATGCTACAAAATTTCGGGTTTTGGGCGCTCCCTTTCCCAAAAAGCCCGCAACAAGGGCGGCGGAGGCGGGGGGTGACATTTATTGGTTTCTGCCGTATCATGAAAACAGATACCATCCGGCACACATCAAAAACCGGCGCTGTATCCGCGCCGGAAAATCCACAAGACAGGAGAATTTGCCACGAGTGTCCGTTACAACCGCGCAAAGCCCTTCCCCAAGCTCCTGATGACGCTGCTTTTGCCGGCGGTCACGGCGGTGCCCGTGTACCTGGTCTGCGTGAAAATGTCGCCGGAAGAAGCAACGTCCCTTCATGAGTCTTTCGGCAATAAACTGGTTCGATCGGCGGAGACCGACCGGCTGAACCGGTTTTTGCGCAAATGCGATACCAACCAAAGCATGCTTCAATTCTACTGCGAAAAATAATCGGGGAGCCGCTACCGCCGTTTGTTCGAGCAAAATCCCATAGATATGGGGGCATAGGAATACCCCCTTACGATGAACAAAACCATAGTGAAAAAGCCCTCCCCGACGGGGAGGGCTTTTTCACAAAAACAACACCCCCCCGGCGGCTTTCGCCTCCGGGGGAGCGTTGCAGGATTTACATATTCAGAAGACGGAAAATCTTCCCGTTCAGTACCATAAACACGAGGTCGAGAATCCAGATAATGTTCCAACCGAGGAACAACCGCAGAAGCCCTGCCACGATCTTACCCTCGGTAAAGCGGGTAATCACACCGCAGATCCAAGAGGTAAAAGGAATGATCGCAAGAATAAGGCTGATCAGGCGGCCAAGACCAAAATAATCAGACTTTTTTGCCATGTTATCTCCTTTTTCTATGTATTGATTTCAGTATAGCACGCGAAAAGAAAAAAGTCAAGGGAGAGTCAAAGAAAAAACAAAATTTTCTCGCGTTGGTATATCTTATGCACACAGAAGTAAAAAATTACCTGCCCTGACGGGAAATATCCGCCGCCGGCTCCGCCGCAGGGGCTTCTTTTGCGGCGCATACCGGGGCTTTCCCCCTTGCCGCCGCCACCGCCGTGCCGGAAAGCGCAAACAGCGCCAGCGCATTGGGCAGCACCATCAGCTGGTTGAAAAGGTCGGTCAGCTCCCATACCAAATCGTTGGAAAGCAGAGACCCCAACACAACAAACCCTACGGCAAGCGCGGCGTAAAGCGCCGTGGCAAGTTTCTTTTTGCCGCGGAACAGCCACTCCACATTCAGCTTGCCGAACAGATTCCACCCAAGGATTGTGGAAAAGGCGAAAAAGCACAGGCAGATTGCCACAAACGCGCTGCCAAGCCCCTCATTGCCGAAGGCGGAGCCGAACGCCAGCTGCGCCATGTTGGTCTTGCTGACCCCTGCGGCGGCACCGCCCGACAATATTCCGCCCCCGGCGTACAGCGTGGAAATGACCACCAGTGCCGTCATCGTCAGCACCACAAAGGTGTCGAGAAACACGCCGGTCATGGCAATTACCCCCTGCTCGTGCGGGGTTTTGACCTTTGCCAGCGCGTGGGCATGCGGCGTGGAGCCCATGCCCGCCTCATTGGAAAACAGCCCGCGCTTCACGCCCTGACTGATTGCGGTCTTGAGGGCATACCCGATGCCGCCGCCGATCAGCGCGTCCGGGCGGAAGGCATAGCGGAAAATCATCCCGAAGGTTTCCGGAATATAGCGGATGCGCACCCCGATCACAACGAGGCCGCCAAGCAGATACAGCATCGCCATCACGGGCACCAGCTTTTCGGCAACCGCCGCCACACGGTGTGCCCCGCCGAAGAAAATGACCCCGGCAAGCGCCGCCACCGCAATCCCGACTGCCCATCCGGGCACCGAAAACGCCCCGTTTACCGACTCCGCAATCGAGTTGGACTGCACCATCGTGCCGAAAAAGCCGAGCGCCAGCACGGTGGCAAGGGCAAAAAAGACCGAAAGCACCTTCCCCACCCTGCCGGGAAACGCGCGGGTAATATAATAGACCGGCCCGCCGGACACCGTGCCGTCCGCGTGCTCCTGCCGTGTTTTTTGCGCCAGCACCGCCTCCGCATAAATGGTCGCCATGCCGAGAAACGCAATCAGCCACATCCAGAAAATCGCGCCGGGGCCGCCGATGAGAATCGCGCCGCATGCCCCCACGATATTCCCGGTGCCGACCTGCGCGGCAACCGCCGTAGCAAGCGCCTGAAACGAGCTGAGCCCGCCCTTTTGCCTGCCGCCACGCCACCGGATCCCGCCGAACACGGCGCGCATCCCCTCGCCGAAGCACCGCACCTGCACAAAGCGGGTACGCACGGTAAAAAACAACCCCATGCCGACAAGGAGAGCAATCAGAACGTAATCCGAAAGTGTGGCGTTGATTTTCTGAACGATGTGCAATACCGTCTCCATGTTTTCCCTCCAAATGAAAAGAGTTACCCTTTCGGGCAACTCCGGAGAAAAAAGAAAAAGAAGAGACCGGGCGCCCCGCGCCCCGCTCCGTCCTTTTGCCTGAGAGATTCAGCGGGTGAGGACCCGCCTTGCACCTTCGGCACCCGTTTCAGGGATTCTCCGGAGTTCCTCCGCGCCCGGTCTTTGCATTCCGGGCACATCTGCGAAATATGACGTGATTGTATCACATCTTTTTTGTTTTGTCAAGCGATTTTGCAAAATTTATTTTTGAATCCTGCATTTTTGCGTTTTTGGCAAGCGCTTCGCGCCGCGCGCGGCGCACCCGGTTGATATGCCGCTCAAAATCCCCGCCGGAAATCAACTCCGCCAGCACCAGCTGTTCAAAGGTCGGTACCGTGCAGGAGTAAAAGCCCAGTTTTTCCTCCAACAGTGCCGAAAGCCGCTCCGGCAGCACCATATATCCCGCACGCACAGAGGGCGCGATGGTGCGGGAAAAGGTGTTGAGATATAGCACGTTTTCCTCCCCGGAAAGTGCATAAAGCGTATCTTCCATCCTGCGGGAGACCGTAAACTCAGAGTCAAAATCGTCCTCTACAATAAAGCCGCCCCGCGCGGCGGCAAAGCAGAGATATTCCTGCCGTTTGGAAGCGCCGGCACTCACGCCTGTGGGGAAGGAGCGATACGGGGTCACATGCAGGACCGTGGCGGAAGAGGTTTCCAGCGCGGAAGATAAAATTCCGTCCTCCCCCATCGGCAACTCCTCCAAGCGCACCCCGTTTGCCGTGTAAACCCTGCGGATTTTTTCATAGGAGGGCTTTTCGATGGCAAACAGGCGCCCCCTGCCCAACAGCTGCACCACCAGCCCGTACAGATACTCTGCGCCCGAGCCGATGACAATGCGGTGCGGCGGCACCGAAATGCCGCGGTTGCGCGCAAGATACGCCGAGATTGCCTGTTGCAGTTCCGGCATTCCCCGGTTGGGGGATTTGATGAGAATCCGCTCTCCGTACTCCGAGAGCACCCGGCGCATGGTGCGGGCAAACACCGAAAAAGGAAACCCCTCCGGTGCGCCCCCGTGGGGCACCGCGGCGCGCGCCGCCGGAATATCCCCCGGTACGTGCTGTGTTTTACGGGGGTCCCCCGCCCCGGCGGCGGTAAAATCATCCCCCATATGAAAAACAACGTAGTACCCGCTCCGCTCCACCGGGTGGATATAGCCCTCATCCGTCAGGATCCCCAGTGCATGCTCCACCGTGACCACGCTCACGCCGGCATCGCCGGCAAGCAACCTCTTGGAGGGGAGCTTGGCGCCCGTGGCATACACGCCGGAAACAATTTTTTCGCGCAGGGCGCGGTACAGTTGCAGATACGCGGGCTCTCCCCCGCCAAACGGCAGATTCATACGCGCCCTCCTTTCAGATTAGCCTGACCTCCGGTACTCAACGGAAAAACGCAGTTTTGCCATTGAGTACGATGGTCAGTTTTTCTTTTCGCCCTCGCTCAACCGGTCTTTTTTCTGCACGCCCACGCGCACGGTTGCCATGGTATTGAAAAAGTTCAGCGCGCCGTCCGCCGCGATGGCAATGCCCACCAGGATCGTCGGCTCCTGCAACGACACCGAAACAACCAGCGAAATCACGCCCGCCACGCTGGCAATGAGGGACGCCACCAGGAGACCTACCCACTGCCGCATGCCGAACAGCTTGGCGTCAATGGCGGTCTGCAATTTGAGAAGAGCGTCGGAAAGCACGTAAATGCCCATGCCGAAGGGCAGTATCGCCATCAGATTATCGGGGTAGACCAGCACCAGCACCGCCAGAATCACGGAAAGCGACCCGATGGCAAGGTCATACTGAAAAGCAAGGCGGTACAGGTCATTGGCAAAGTATCCAAGCACCCGCGCAAGCCCGATCACAATAAAGCCGATTGCCACTAAATACCGCACCATCAGTGTGGCAATATCCGCCCACGCCACCAGCGTCATCCCGGTCAGAAACAGCACCGCGGAGGCAACCAGATGGGTGATTTTCGCCTCTTTCAAAATATTCGCACGTCTCATTTGTATCCTCTTTTCCATACAAAAAAATCAAATATCCCGGCAAACGGTGTGAGAAAAACCGTTATTCGCCGGTGTGCCCGGCGCCGCCGGTCAGCCCTGACAGCACCACTTTGCCGATTTCTTCCAGCGCGGCGGCGGCTTTCTCCGGGGGCATGCGTTTTTCCTCCCGCATCCATTCGATAAAAATGCCGAGAAACGCGTGACGAAGGAAGGACGGCAGTTCCGGCGGGAAGTTGCCCTCGCCTGCCGCCAGCACCATGCTTTCGGTAAACAGCGCGTCAAACGCCTCGCCGAAGTACCGCTCCGAGCCCTCCACGCCCACGTTGATGGCAACCTGGCGCATCACGCGCGGGTAAAGCAGGGCGTAGCCCGAAAGCACCTCAAACGTGGTTTTCATCATGTCGGGCAAGGGGAGCCCGCGCGGCACTTTTTCCACCCCGTTCCGGCAGATTTCCTCCAGCACGGCGTAAATATCCTGAAAATAGTAATAAAAGGTGTTGCGGTTTACCCCGCAGTCGTCCACGATGTCGCGCACTGTGATCTTGTCCAGCGGTTTTTTTGCCGCAATCCGCAAAAACGACTCGATGATCGCCTTTTTGGTAAACGAAGGCATTTTGTCACCCCTTTCTCAAAGGAATATACATTTTTATCATATCACATTTTGCCGCCGCTTGCAAGCGTTTTTATGCAATATCCGCGATTTGCCCAAATTCCGCGAATTTCCTCTTGCAGAGAAATGAATTTTGTGTTATCATTATTTCATTAAAATTCATACTTAATATGTAGAAAAGGAACGCTTGGTATGAAACATATTTTTATTTACAACCCCACCGCGGGCAAAAACAACAAGGGCGCCATCAAGACCCTTCAGGAAAAGATGAAGGAATATGACGGCAAGCTGGAGTATGAGTTTTACCCCACCGCCGCCGCGGGGGATGCCACCGCATATGTAAAATCCCGCTGTGAGGCGGACCCCGTAACCCCGATGCGCTTCTACGCCTGCGGGGGCGACGGCACGGCAAACGAGGTGCTGCACGGCATTGTGGGGCACGAGAACGCTTCCATGACCTGCTACCCCTGCGGCAGTGGCAACGACTATGTGAAATACTACGGCGGAGCGGATCGGTTTCTGGACATTGACGCGCTGGTCAACGCCGAGGAGACCCCGGTGGATATTATGCGCGTGGATGACCGTTATGCCATCAACGTGATCAATTTCGGCTTTGACACCTGTGTGCTCAAAACCATGATCAAGGTCAAAAACAAGAAGATCATCGGCGGCAAGCACGCCTACACCACGGGCGTGGTGGCGGGGCTTTTGAAGGGGATGAACAACAAGTGCACCGTCTCGGTGGACGGGGAGCGGCTGAACAACGGGTCGTTATTGCTGTGCACCATTGCCAACGGGTCGTACGTGGGCGGGTCTTTCTGCTGTGCGCCGAGATCGAAGAACGATGACGGGCTGCTGGAAGTGTGTTTGGTGCGCCCGATTTCCCGGTTTATGTTTCTCCGGCTGCTGGGGCCCTATACCAACGGCAACCATTTGGACGACCCGCGGTTTGAGAAGATTATCGCCTATCGCCGCGGCAAAACGGTGCACGTAGAGGCGCCGAAGGGCTTTGCGTTCTCGCTGGACGGCGAGGTGGTGGAAAAGAACGATTTCACGGTTGAGGTCATTCCCGGCGGGGTGAAATTTGCCGTGCCGAAGGCACCGGTCAAAGAAGCGGAGCCGGCGGAAAAGCCCGCCGAAGAAGCGAGCGAGGAAAAAGAGCCCGCCACGGTCTGATGCGGCACCGCCTGCGGCGGGGCTGATAGGCTGACGCGATGCTTTGGGTGCACACACCCAATGTTCGGCGTGCGCCGTGTAAAAATTTTTGAGGGAGTCAAGAGGGGACTTTTTATAAAAAGTCCCCTCTTTTGTCCGCCGCAGGCGCGCGAAAAGGGGGCTTTTTGAAAAAAGCCCCCTTTAAATCCCCTCAAAACTTTTCGGCGCTGACGCCGAACATTGGGCGCACCACTTCTCTGTGCGGGCGACCATTGGTCGCCCCTACAACAAAGTTGAGCATGTGCACCCAAAGCATCGCGTCAGCCTATCAGCCCCGCCGCAGGCGGCCGCAGGGACCCCCGCCGCAGGCGGCGCAGGTGCCGACTGATGCCGGTCGTTTATTCCAACTCCAGCGGCAAAGTGCACTCGAAAGAGCCCTCGCCCGCTACGTAAACCTTTTTGGCGTATTTCTGCACCATGCGGCGCGTGACCGGGCTCCACTCCGGGTCGGCATAACGAAGAGGCCCCCACGGTGCCACCAGGGGCGCGGGCCAGAGCACCATCGGTGCCTTGATCAGGTCGTACATCGCGTCGGTGCCGCCGGGATAACCATGGTGCGCCACCTGCACCACGTCGCTTTCCAGCCCCGCGCCGTACCGCGCGCAGAAGATCGGCGCGCCGCTCTCGGCGATGTCACCGAGAAACATCCACTTCTGCCCGGCAACCCGCACGCGGAACACTAAGGACGTGTCGTTGAAATTGTGCAACGGGTGGGGCATGTTATAGTCCTCAAAACTGAACAAAATTTCCACCGTCAGCCCCGACAGGTAAAACCGCTGACCCGTGCGCGCTTTGATAATCTTTGCACCCTCAAAAAGCGCCACCGTCTGCCGCCATTTTGCCACACAGGAGGCAACCAAGGTATCTCCCATTTCGGCAAGACGGCTCTCGCCGGGGAAGCTGTAAATCACGGTTTCCAGTTTCACCTTGTCGGCATAGTCGCGCGCAAAATCGAAGAACGCGCCGATGTGATCCACGTGCGCGTGGGTGAAAATCCACGCCGCTATCACGGGCTTTTTGCCTTCTGCCATGCGGGCAAGAATGTCATACAGCCGGTCGGCAATGCCGGGGGTGTTCCACCCGCCGTCGATCACGAAAAATTTGCCGTCGGCAAGGCGGAAAATATAGCTCATGCCACAGTCGGTTTTCTCAAAAAGGTCGCCCTCCTGACGGAAAAGAATCGGCAAATCTCCGCACGGTACGGGGGTAACGGATGGCAACTCCGTGTTTTCCGCCGGCTCTACCACCGCGCGCAGGATCCCGTCACTTTCCGCAAAGGAAAGGCTGATCACCGCGCGGTCGTTATAGTAGGTTGCCGCGTGCACCGCGCCCTCGGCAAACTCCGCATGCTTGCGATAGCCATCGGAAAGCAACGCCGTGCCGTATACGTCATAGTCCTCTTTTGCGGCGCCCTCGTGGCTGATCAAAAACGAATTCTCGCCCGCGTCATCCAGCCGGAACGGCGCCGGAAACGCGGGGATCTCCCCTGTCAGCCAGTGCGGCTCCAACTGCATTTTGATCATTGCCCCATGCTCGTCTCTCGCGGCGGCAAGGGCGCTTCTTGCTTCGTTGCGGTATCTTTGTGCCTCGTCACGATAACGTTTCACATCCGCGAGCAGTTGTTGCAGTTCCTCCGGGGTCATCTCCGGGGTCTTGTTTTCTTCCATACTTCGTCTCCGTTTCCGGCGGCGCCGCGCGCCGCCCGATTCCGCCATCTGCCCGGTGAGGGCATTGTAACACACCCCGCATGGGGTTGTCAACCGTTTTGAAAAATTTTAGCGGGCTGTCGGAACCCTGTTCCGACAGCCCGCTTGCTATTCAGTTGCCCGGGCGCGCCGCGGCTTCCCCTTTGCGGTATTTTTCCAAAAACAGCCCCACCGCCTCTTTCAGCACCGCCATCTGCGATTTCAGATAGTACTCGTCCTCAAACAGCGCAAAATGTACGCACGCGCGCACAAAAATGAAGATCAGCGGGGTGATCACCGTGTGCGGGATGCCCAGTTTCGGCTCCAGCATCTTGGCATACTCCGTGTAGCGCTCATTCACACCCGCAAAAAAGCGCTTGCCGTGCTCCATGTATTTCGGGTGGGTATAGACCTGATACATCAACCGGTATTTTTTGCCGTGCTCCCGTGCGGTCCAATACGGAATTTCCTCAATAAAACGCAGGATGTCGCCGGGGTCCTTCGGCGCGCGCGCCATAAACTCATCCTCCACACTGCTCATGCAATACGCGGTGGATTCGGTAATCAGCTCGTCCGCATCATGAAAATAATTGTACAGCGCCGCCTTGGAAACCCCCGCCGCCTTTGCCACGGCGGAAATGCCCGTGCCGTGAAGCCCCAGCTCCGCATAGCAGTCATAGCAGGCACGCATCAGTTGCTTTTTCTTTTCCGCGTAAACTTCATCGTTTCTGACTCTCATCCAAACCCTCTCCATCGTTGCACTTGCCGTTTGATGACATTATATCATAAAAACAGCGCCGCCGCAAGCGCTGTTTTTGTTTTTTACAAATGCCGCACCGCAGGGGCCGACCAATGGTCGCCCCTACAAAAGCTTGGATGTGTGCGCCCAAAGTAAGGCGAAAGCCTTCAAGCCGCCCCGCAGGGGCTTATGCAAGCCCCACCTCAAAGAGGTTTTGCGGGCGGGGGGTCGTTCCGGGTTTGGCGTAAACCGGCAACTCCCCGCGGGAGTTGACCTTTACGGCAAGATAGCGCCCGTCCGCCGTGCGGATGTGAATCCGGTTCAGCCCCTCGAAACCGACGGTAAAGCGGTCGCCCTTATCGGAAAGCACCACGTTCCCCTCCTCATTGACCGAGAGGAACCGCCCGCCCGTTTCGATCAGCACGCTGCCGTCCTTTTGCGGCACGGCGGTAAATACCGGCTCTCCGATCGGCTTTCCGACACAGCACAGAAATCCCTCGCGCAACGCCAGCGGCGCGCGGGTCTCCGTGCCGACTTTTTCGTTTTTATAGCGGCAGCAAGCCGTCAGCCGGAAGGGTTTTGACAGGTCAAACGCGTAATAATTCTTCGTCGGCATCCAGGCGCACACCAGCGAGTTTGCGTCAAACGTGCGCCCGGCGGAAGCATAATCCACCAGCGGCAGTTCCGTGCCGTCGGTCTGCTTTGCCGCAAACGAGAAGTTGACCGGGAAATCCGGCGCGTCGGCAAGGCGCACATCGGCGTATCCCTTTTCGGTTTCTTTGAAGTGCACCGGCGTGCGGATATCCCCCGGCAGGCGCGAGTCGCGCGCGAGAATCAGGGGTCCCCGGCGAAGCGCCACGTGATAGCGGGAGTTTTCGTCCGGCAGCGGCTCCTCCGGCGGAGTGAGAATCTCGGTGCGCATATCGAGATACAGGTCAATCCGGTCCCCGCTGTGCCACACGCGGCGCAGTTCCCGGTAGGTGCCGGGCTCGGCGCTTTGCAGTTGCCCGTTCACGGCAAGCACGGTGCGGCGGCTCCACGCAGGAATGCGCAGGGCGATGGTAAAGGGCTTTTCCTCGTTGGTGGCAACCGTCAGGCTCACGGCGCCGTCCTTCGGGTATTCCGTTTGGATTTCCAGCTCCAGCGGCGCGCCGTCCGGCGTTTGGGTGGCGACCGTGCCGGGCAGATACAGGTTCATCACCACCCCGTCCGGCGAGAGCAGGGCGGAAGCGGCGGGAATCAGACCCGTTCCGGCGGAGCCGATGCAGGCGCAACAGCCGTAAAAACTGCCGTCGGAAAGTATTACTTTGCCGCCCACGAATCGCCCGCGGGCGTTCATCAGCAGCGGGGAGTAACTGTCAAACGGCAGACCCCCGTTTTTCTGATCGTCCTCTTTGTTCACCGCGCCGAGCAGGGCGTTGTAGATTGCGCGTTCCATCGTGTCGGCAATCGCCGCATCGCCTGTCAGGCACAGGAGTTGAAGCGAGAATTTCAGATAGGTGACGGTCACGCAGGTTTCCTGCATCACATCGGCATAGTGGGTAGCAAGCTGACGGGTCACGGTGTGGTCAAACAGCTCATGCCAGCACCCGGCGGAGCCGATTACGGACAGCTCCTCCTCCCGGATGCGCCTGCCGAGATTGATAGCGGCGACCCGCCATTTTTCAATGCCGGTCGCGCGGTAATACTCCAGCAGCCCCTCAAAGCAGGAGATGATTTCATAGGCTTTCAGCACTTTGTAGCGGCAAAGGGGCAGTTCGTCCCGATAGGCGTCCTCAAAAATGTTCTGCACGCTGCTGCCGCCGCTTCTGACAATGTAAGAGGCAAAATCCAGATACTTTTTCTCGCCGGTGAGGTGATAAATGCGCATGATCGGTTCCAGCACAGAAGAAGAAGCCACCCCCGCCCACATCCGCGCGGTTTTGGTGATTTCTTTTTTGCCCTCGCCCTCGCCCACGGCGGCAAGAATGGTGTCCGCCTCGCGTTTTGCGGTGTACAGCGCCTTGGCGGCAAGCTCCTCTTCGTGGCAGATCTCCACGAAATAGAGTAGCCCCAGCATCACGTATTTGCGCGCCCACATATCCCAGCCGTCAAACTCGGTCTCGCGGGTGTAGGAGGAAATGCGCCCGTCCTCCTCCGCCGCGGCAATCATATCCTTTGCGGTGTCGGAAAGCACGCGGTAAAGTTCCGGGTCCTGCGTGTAGGCATAGGTAATGCACCCGCCGCGCATCATTTTTCCCCAGTACTCGCCCCGCCAGCCAAGGTCGCGGGAGTCGGGTTTCGGCTCCTCGGTGAACACGCGCACAAATTTGGCGAAAAGGGGCGCATCCAACAGTTGCTTTTGCTCGATATAGCGGATGGCGTCATCCAGATACCCGCGGTAGCCGAAACTGCCGGGGGCAAGCAGAAAATATTTGTCGGTCTTCCCCCTCGGGGCAAGCGTTTTGTTGCCCGCAAGGATGGTTTCAATCGTGGTTGACAGCATATTTGTCCTCCTCTGAACTTTTTCAAAAACGTTCCGGCGGCGCGCCCCAAAGGAAACTTTTTGAAAAAAGTTTCCTTTGGAATCCTTCAAAAACTTTCCGGCAACTGCCGCCGGGAAGTCAGGTGCGCTTTCCGGCGTGTGCCAAATCATTTTTTAAGGTTTTCGCGGGGGTGCAGGGGCGCCTTGCAGGGGAGGCTCCCCCGCCGCGTCTCTTACAGCGTCCGGCGACCTTCCAGGGCGCGGGACAGGGTAATTTCGTCGGCGTAGATGAGCTCCCCGCCGAAGGGGATGCCGTGCGCCAGGCGCGTGACCTTGACGCCAAGCGGCTCCAGAAGGCGCGCAATGTACATAGCGGTCGCCTCCCCTTCCGTGGTGGCGTCGGTCGCCACGATCACCTCTTTGACCGTGCCGTCCTCCAGCCGCGCCAACAGTTCCCGCAACGTCAGCGCGTCGGGTGTCACGCCGTTCATCGGGGAGATCAGACCGTGCAAAACATGATAAACACCCCGGAACGTGCGCACTTTTTCAAATGCTTCCACATCCCGCGGGTCCTCCACCACGCACAGCACCGAGCGGTCTCTGTCCGCCGCGGAGCAGACCGGGCAAAGCTCCCGGTCGGTCAGGTTCTGGCAGACGGGGCAACGGTGAATTTTCGCCTTTGCGTCGGTCACGGCGTGCACAAACGCCGCAATTTCCTCATCACTGTAAGACAGCAGGGCATACGCCAACCGCCCCGCCGTTTTTCTGCCGATGCCGGGCAGCCTTGCAAACTGCTCGGTCAGCACGTCAAGCGATTCAATGCCGGACATCAGAACAGCCCCGGCATGCCGGGCATTCCGAGGGCGCCCGTCACCTTCTGCATCTCGGCGGCGTTGGTGTCCTCCACCCGCTTGATCGCCTCGTTTACTGCCGCCACCAGAATGTCGGACAGCGTTTCGATGTCGTCCGGATCCACAATCTCGGGCGCCAAGTCAATCGACAGGATCTGCTTTTTGCCGTTGATTTTCACATTCACGACCCCGCCGCCGGCGGAAACGTCGTATTCTCTCGCGTCCAGCTCTTCCTGAAGCGCCGCCATATTCTCCTGCATTTTCTGCGCCTGCTGCAGCATGGCATTCATGTTTTGGGCTCCGCCCATCCCCTTCGGGTAATTTGCACGCATTTTTTGTTTCTCCTTTGTCAGTATATCCACCGCTTTGCGGTTCAGTTTCCGTTTTCTTCCGCCGCGGACAGCAGGTCGTCAATCACCGTGTCCCCGGTTTTTTCTGCGTCCGGCGTCTCCAGAATCAGGTCGCCCGGTGCAAAGCTCTGTTGCAGTTCCGCCGAGAGCGCCCCGGCAAGCAACGCCCGCTCCCGCGCCGTATTCACAAGGGATAAGGCAAAATCGTTCTGCAACTGAATCACAGGCTTGCCTGCCTCGTCCAGAAACGCCTTCGCTTCCCCCAAAAAAGAGGCAAGCATGGAGTTCTCACGCCGCACGCGCTCCACACAGCTTGCAAACCCGCGCACCCGCCGCAGTGTCCGCCCTGCGGGCGCCGCGGCGGTGTTGTTTTGCGGCTCGTTTTCCGTTTTTTGCACACCGTCCCCGGGTGTTTTCGGTTTTTCCGCCTTTGCCGGCGGCTCGCTTTCCGGCGCCTTTTCCTGCTTCGGGGCAACCGGCACGCCGGCGGAAAACGCGTTTTCCAGCTTTTCCACGCGGGCAAGCAGGGCTTCCGCCCCCGTGTCCATCGTGGGGTCGCACATTCGGAGAAGCGTCAGCTCCGCGATCATCCGCTTCACCGCGCCCGCCTTCTGCATGGCAAAGAACGCGTCCTCCAACAGCTTGCAGTGGAAAAGCAACCGCCCCTTGCCGAATTTACCCGCAAGGGCGTGCAGTTCCGCCGCTTCCGCATCGGTGAGATCCAGATATTTGTCCGCCGCGTCGGTGGTTTTGATCACCAGCAGGTCGCGGTAAAGCGACATCAGGTCCTGCCAGAAAACCGTCAGGTCGCGGGAGGAGCCTACCGCCTCCGCCACAACGGAAAGGATGGTATCATAGTCGGCATTTGCCACGGCGCCCGCCAGCCCCACCACGCTGTCACGCCCGGTGGAACCCGTCATTTCGTTGACCGTTTCGGGGGTAATGGTGCCGGGCGAACCTGCGCAGAGTTCCAGCAGGCTGATAGCGTCCCGCATGCCGCCCGCCGCCATGCGCGCGATGCGGTTTGCCGCGGCGGGGGTGAGATCCAGCCCTTCCTCTTTGGCGATATAGGAAACTCTTGCCGCCAGCACCGGCGCCGCGATCCGGCGGAAGTCAAACCGCTGGCAACGCGAGATGATGGTGGCGGGCAGTTTTTGCAGTTCGGTTGTGGCAAGGATAAACAGCACGTGCGCCGGCGGCTCCTCCAGGGTCTTGAGCAACGCGTTAAACGCGCTTGCCGACAGCATATGCACCTCGTCCACGATATAGACGCGGTATTTCAGGGTGGAGGGGGAGTAAACCACCTCGTCCCGGATGTCGCGGATGGCTTCCACGCCGTTGTTGGAGGCGGCGTCCATTTCCAGCACGTCGGTAGCGGTACCGTTTTCGATTGCCTCGCACGCCGCGCATTTGCCGCAGGGGCTGCCGTTTACAGGAGAGAGGCAGTTGACTGCCTTGGCGAGAATTTTGGCGCAGGTGGTTTTGCCTGTCCCGCGAGAGCCGCAGAACAGATACGCGTGGCTGACGGCGTTCTCCTCTACCTCATAACGCAAAACGGACGTGATATGCTCCTGCCCGCACACGTCCTCAAAGGTTTTCGGTCGCCATTTGCGATACAATGCCTGGTGCATATTCACGTCCTCCCGTCTGTTGCCAAGCCTGTCAGGCTATCCGCCATTGCCGGCAAACGATACAAAACAAGTTGCAAAATAAGACCATACACCTCAAGATCGAGCGTCATCTTTGCGCGGTATCCGGGCGCTCTGCTCAGAGCAGGCGACCTCACGGCACATCAGGAAAGCCGCTTAATGCTGCTTGGTTCCCCACCTGACATGGTTCACGGCGTCTGATTGCGTGAGACCCACTCGTCAACACAGAACGCGAGTTCCTGCCGCATTGCTTCGGCCCTCAAAAGAGGAATCGACCCCCGCTGGAGCGGATTTCGGGTGCAGGGCTCCGCTACTTCCCCGGCTGGTATGGCCTTATTTCACAACTTGCTATCTTATTATAACAGAAAAAACGGCGTTTTGCAAGGGCTTTTCAAAATTTTTGCCACCTGCGGTGCGGCTT
>URMC01000006.1 GCA_900548735.1 uncultured Eubacteriales bacterium
GAGAATGATATAATAAATTGCTTCCGCCGCAAACCAGAAGGAACGGTAAAATAGCCCCGTGACCAAACGGAATGCGGCAAATGCAAGATTGGCAAGCATCCCGAACGGGAGGGCAAGCCGCGCCCGCGCCGCGTCGCTTTTCAGGGCGCGGAAAAACGCACGCGGGGTCAGCACATCTTTTTGGGCGAGAAACAGATGCGGCAGCTTTCCGAAAAGCGCCAACAACACATACAGCGCCAGCAAATAGGCGGCATACGGAATAAGAAAACCCACCTTGATGTGGGCAAGCACCAACAGCGGCGTCAGCGCCGCAAGGGTGCAAAGCGTCAGCAGGGTAGAAAAATCCGGGTCAAAGGCGCGCCGCACCCGGCGGCGCTTCCTTTTTTGCGCACCCTTTGAAAAATCCGTTGACATTTTGCCCCCCGTATGATAAAATAATATGAGTATTTGTAGTGTTTGCAGAAAGAGGGAAACTATGAAGATCGGATTTATTTCGCTCGGTTGCTCCAAAAATCAACTGGATACCGAAGTGATGCTGCACGAGCTGGTGACGGCGGGATACGAAATCACGCCCGACGAAACCGAAGCGGATATCGTGGTGGTAAACACCTGTGCGTTTATCGAGAGCGCCAAAAAAGAAGCCATTGACAACATTCTGGATGTGGCATGGCTGAAAAAGAATAAGGGGCTGAAAGCCATCATCGTAACGGGGTGCCTTGCGGAGCGCTACCGGGAGGAAATCTTCACGGAGTTGCCGGAGGTTGACGCCCTGCTGGGCGTGGGCAGTATCCACCATATCACCGAGGCGGTGGAGAGCGTGGTCAAACGTCTTTCCGACAAAAAAGTGCCAAAATATGCGTCGTTTGACGATAAAAACGGCGTGCGCCTTGGCGGCGATCGGGTGCTGACCACACCGGAGTTTTTCTCTTACCTCAAAGTGGCAGAAGGGTGTGACAACCGTTGTACCTATTGCGCCATCCCTGCCATCCGCGGACGCTATCGCAGCCGCCCGATGGAGGAACTGGTAAACGAGGCAAAAGATTTGGAAAGCCTTGGCGTGAAAGAACTGAATGTCATCGCGCAGGACGTGACCCGTTACGGCAAGGATCTGTACGGCTCTTACCGTCTGCATGAGCTGTTGCGCCGCATCACCGAGGAAACTTCTATCCCGTGGTTGCGTATTCTTTATTGCTATCCGGATAAAATTACGGATGAGCTGATTGCAGAACTGCGCGACAACGACCGCGTGCTCAAATACATCGACCTGCCCCTGCAACATATCGCCGACCCCGTGCTGAAACGGATGAATCGCCATGGCGACAGCAAAATGATCCGCGACGTGCTGGCGAAACTGCGCCGTGAGGTGCCGGGCATTGTCATCCGTACCACGTTTATCGTGGGTTTCCCCGGTGAGACCGAGGAGGACTTTGAGGAGCTGTGCCGCTTTGTGGAGGAACAGCGCTTTGAGCATATGGGCGTGTTCACCTACTCCCCGGAGGAGGGGACGCCTGCCGCCACGATGGACGGGCAGATCGACGAGCAGACCAAGCAGGACAGAATGGACATCCTGATGAAGTTGCAAATGCAGATCAATGCCGAGCAGAATGAAGAAAAAATCGGCAAGACCATCCGGGTGCTGACCGAGGATTACGACCCCGTGAGCGAGGCGCATTTCGGGCGCTCCGCGGCGGACGCCCCGGATATTGACGGAAAAGTGTATTTCAAATCCGCCCGGCGCGTGGCGCCCGGCACGATGATTGACGTGAAGATCCGGGAGGCGGTGGACTACGACCTCTTCGGGCGCGCGGTACTTTCAAAGGAGGAAAAGTGATGAGCAAGATGAATCTGCCAAACCGGCTGACCATGCTTCGACTTTGCCTTGTCCCCGTGGTGATGGTGGTGTTGTTGCTGCCGGAAAGCGTGTTGCGCTGGGAAATCTGCCTTGCTGTCGGCACGGTGTTGTTTATCCTCACCTCGCTTACCGATATGCTGGACGGGAAAATCGCCCGCTCCCGTGGACTGATTACCGATTTCGGCAAATTTATGGATCCTGTGGCGGATAAATTTATGGTCATCGGTACGTTTATGGTACTGCTTTTTCGCATCATGAACCCGGAGTACTATGGGCTGACCTACGCCACGCCCTTTGCCGTGGTGCTGTTTGCGGCGGTCATCCTGCTGATCTTCCGGGAGCTTGCCATCACGTCCCTGCGCCTGGTGCTGGTCAGTTCCAGCGGCAAGGTGGTGGCGGCAAATATGCTCGGCAAAATCAAAACCGTGTCGCAGATTATCTGTATCTGCACGCTGATGATTGAGCCGTATCTCGACCGCCTCCTTTGTTATATTGACCCCACGTACTTCTTTGCGCATTTCTATCCGCTCTCGTGGCTGACCGCGGCGGTGATGCTGGTGTTCACCTTGCTTTCCGGCATCAATTATATCTACGCCAACCGCAAAGCGCTGACCGCAAACTGGTAAGCAAAATGAAAAGGGCTCCCGTCGGTGCGGGAGCCCTTTTGTCATATCCGTGTGTTACCGTGCATAAAGTGTAGCGAATTGCAAAGAAACCGGAGGGTGCGAATATGACACAACAGTCCATTTATAAGGATATTGCCGAGCGGACAGGGGGCGACATCTATATCGGCGTGGTAGGGCCCGTGAGAAGCGGAAAATCCACCTTCATCACGCGCTTTATGCAGGAGTTGGTGTTGCCCAATATCGACGGCGGCTACGACCGGGAACGCGCAAGGGACGAAATGCCCCAGAGCGCGGCAGGAAAAACCGTGATGACCACTGAGCCGAAGTTCGTGCCCGACGCGGCGGTGCCGCTCTCGCTGGACGGCGGCGTGGCACTGCGGGTGAAAATGATCGACTGCGTGGGCTATATGATTCCGGAAGCGTTGGGGGACACCGAGGACGGTGCCGTGCGCATGGTACATACCCCATGGCAGGAGGAGCCGATGCCGTTTGCCGAGGCGGCGGAATTCGGCACGCATAAGGTGATCAGCGAGCACGCAACCATCGGGATGCTGGTCACCTCTGACGGCACGGTGGGCGAAATTCCGCGTGCCTCTTATGTGGAAGCCGAGGAGCGACTGGTCGGAGAGCTGAAGGAAATGGGAAAGCCCTTCGCCATGATTCTCAATTCCGGCGATCCCTCCAATAAAAAATCCCGCGCGCTGGCGGCGGAACTGGAAGAAAAATACGGCGTGCCGGTGGCGCTGGTCAACTGCCTTTCGCTCACCGCGGACGACATCCGCGGGATTCTTGGAATGGTGTTGGGTGAATTTCCGGTCAGCGCGGTGCGTCTGTGTCTGCCGGTGTGGGTGAGAGCCCTTGGGGAGGAACACCCGATTTCCCGCTCCGTGATGGGGGATATTTGCCGTCTTGCCGGAAATGTGACCCGGATGGACGATGTGGGGCGCGTATTTTCCGCGCTTTCCGAAAACGAATATGTGGCGGATGTGACTCCCGAAAATCTGGACATGGGCAGCGGCACGGCTACCGTAAAGATTTCTTTTGCGCCGTCACTTTACTTTGATGTGGTCAGCGACCTGACCGGGGAAGAAGTGAAAGACGAGGGCAAACTGTTCTGCCTGCTTCGTGACCTTGCCGAAATCCGCCGGAAGTATGAGCGGGTGGCAAACGCACTGGAAAGTGCCGAGCGTGACGGGTACGGGATCGTGATGCCGGAGGTGGAGGATCTGCAACTCGCCAAACCCACCATCGTCAAGCAGTCCGGTGGGTACGGGGTGCGGCTGCGTGCCACGGCGCCGTCCCTGCATCTCATCAAAGCCGATATCGAAACGGAAATCAATCCCATTGTGGGCACCGAACAGCAGTCCGAGGAGTTTGTGCGCGGCATTTTGGAAGAATTTGAAAGCGACCCGCAAAAACTCTGGCAGTCCAATATGTTCGGCAAAAGCCTGTATGAGCTGGTCAGTGACGGGTTGTGCCGCAAGCTGGAGCATATGCCGCCGGAGGCGCGTCAAAAGCTTTCCGAAACGCTGGCACGTATCATCAACGAGGGCGCAGGCGGCTTGATCTGTATTCTGCTTTAACTGAATCTAAAAAACGGAACGCGCGCCGCCCGGCGCGCGTTCCGTTTTGATACTCTGTCACAGAGTGTCAAATCATTTTTCCTTTTTCGTAACCAGCTCCGCAAGATATACCCCTGCGGTCAGCAGTGCCAGTGCCGCAGTCGGGTATTCCATCATTCCTCCGTAATATGCCGCCGCCCCGGCAGAAAGCTCCTTTTGCGCAGAAAGCTCGGCAATCACTCCGAAAAGGCAAAGAAGAATCAAAGGGAAACAGAGTGAAAAAATTCTGTTTGCGGGGGTGATTTTTACTTTTCTATGTATAATTTTTCTACTTTGCTTCATATGCATAAAAATATTCTTTTTTAGAATAAAATCCTTTCTTTTTGTAATTCATGAAAACATTATACATCTATTTAAATATGATTTCAATATTAAAATCATTACAACGTTGGCATTTTATGATTATATCAACAATATATAACAGATTAAAATTTAATTTTTTGTAAATGAAATACATAAAATGGAAATTTATACAAATATAGCTTTTGGAATTTTTTACCGACCGTTCGCTATTATAAACATTTATGGCAATGTGTACAAAAATCAGGGAGTATGACAAAATATTGCCAAAATATGGCAAATTTCGCTTATGGTATAATAGTCATGTCGATTTTATGAATGGCAGATTATGAAATTTGCCTGAATTTAAGGAATCAGCAGAAAGGACAAATCAAAATGGAAGCACCATGTGGCATTACCGCGCGACAAAAAGAACGAAACCTGATCAAAGAGGACGTACAGACAATCATCGGAAAGCAGGTTTTTTACCGCTTGTATGAATACCACGGCGCCGACCTTTGGTACGAAGTGGAAATAGAACTGACAGGGGAGCGCGAAACCGCATCGCTCGGCAGTGATTTTTCCCGTGCGGCGGACATTTACAAAGCGCTTTTTCTCGGCGAAGTAACGCCATGCACACTGAAAAATATTATTGAGGACTGCTTCAACTGAACTTTCGCGGGGGCTGCAAACATCGGTTTGCAGCCCCCGCGAAGTTTTAGAGGGTGATCGGCGTCATGCTCTTTACAAACAGGGAAAAATGTGGTATAATATTTTTGTGAATTTGTTTTCCTCAGCCTGTCAGGTCAGCCGGACAGGCTATCCGAAAGGAGTTTTGAGATGAAGTGCCCGAATTGCGGTTATCCCGACAGTAAAGTGATTGACTCGCGCCCGGTGGAGGAACGCAACAGCATCCGCCGCCGCCGTGAGTGCCTTGCCTGCCAGAAGCGGTTTACCACCTTTGAGGTGATTGAGTCGGTTCAGATTCTGGTGCTGAAAAAGGACGGGACAAGAGAGCTGTTTGATCGATCCAAAATGCTTTCCGGCATTTTGAAAGCGTGCGAAAAGCGCCCCGTCAATGGGGAGGAAATTGCCGCCGAGATCGAATCGGAATTGCAGAATGCCTTGGTGCAGGAGGTCACTTCTCAGCAGATCGGGGAGCTGATCATGGAAAAGCTCAAGGGGAGAGACGAAGTGGCATACGTTCGTTTTGCCTCGGTTTATCGGGAGTTCAAGGATATTGATACGTTCCTTGCGGAGTTGCGCGAGCTGAAAAAAATCAACAAAAAGAAGAACAATAAAGCATAAAGAAAAAACCGCGGCGCCTGTTTGGCGCCGCGGTTTTTTCAGATTCTGGTCGGCGGGGTCATGGGAAAGGCATAGATACTGCCGCCGCTTTTTCCCTGAACCGCCCCCTCAATGCGAAGCAGACGGTTGTATTTTGCCACCCGCTCCCCACGGCAGGGGGCGCCGGATTTGATAAAGGGGGCGTTGGTGCCCACGGCAAGGTCGGCAATGGAGGTATCCTCTGTCTCCCCGGAGCGGTGGGAGAGAATATAGCGGTATCCGGCGTTTTTCGCGGTACGTATGACCTGTAATGTCTCGGATAGGGTGCCGATCTGATTGGGCTTGATAAGGATGGCGTTCGCCTGCTTGCCGGTAATCCCGGAGAGCAAACGCGCCTCGTTTGTGACAAAGAGATCATCACCCACCAGCATCACGTTTTTGCCGAGGACCTCGGTCATTTCGCGCCAGCCGGTATAATCTTCTTCTCCCAATCCGTCCTCAATGGAGAGAATGGGATAGCGCTCGCACAGGCGCTGATAGTAGGCGATCAGCTCTGCGGCGGTATAACGGATTTTGCGCTTGGGAAGGAGATAAACACTGCCGTTTCCCCATTCGCTGGAGGCAATGTCAAGGGCGATTTTCACACGCCCGTCATAGCCCGCCTCATGAATACTTTCCGCAATGAGATTCAGTGCCGCTTCGTCACTGTCAAGATCCGGCGCGTAGCCGCCCTCGTCGCCCACGGTGGTGGAAAGTGCCCGCCGGCGAAGAATATCCCCCAATACGTGATAAATTTCAGCCCCCCAACGAAGCCCCTCGGCAAAGTTGTTGGCACCGATGGGAACGATCATGAATTCCTGTACGTCCAGGTTGTTGGCGGCGTGTGCGCCGCCGTTGAGAATATTCATCATCGGCACCGGCAACCGCACGGCGGAGACCCCACCGATATAGCGGTAAAGCGGCTGGTGATAAAATGCCGCCGCCGCACGTGCCACCGCAAGAGAGACGGCAAGCGTGGCGTTGGCGCCGAGACGTGTTTTGTTCGGCGTGCCGTCCAGGTTTAAGATCAGCCGGTCGATCTCGCTCTGATCCCCGGCGTTTTTGTCAAGAAGTGCCGGGGCAATGGTACGGGTGATGTTGCCAACGGCAAGCAGAACCCCTTTGCCGTTGTAACGCGTTTTTTCTCCGTCCCGCTTTTCGTGTGCTTCAAATTTTCCGGTGGAGGCACCAGAGGGCACGCTTGCCTGACCCACGGTGTCGTCCTGCAGAACCACCGTGACTTCCACGGTGGGGTTCCCTCGGGAATCCAAAATTTCTCTGGCGGCAATTTTGCGGATGATCGGTTTACTCATATCTGCTCCTCCTCGGTGGCTTTTTTGTTAGTATCGCCGCCCGCCGCCGCGTTCATACAAAAAAAGGAGAGCCGCGCTCTCCTTTTTTCTGTGTATGCTGCAATTACCCCAGTAACGGTGCGAGATATTGCGACAGTTTCCGATAATCGTCGACCTTGACAAAATCAATATCAGACCGGTAGACCTGCTCGTCATTGCCGCCCACGCCGTAATCGTCACCGCAATAGAGGATATCCTTGTGGGTGATGCCGTGCTGATCACAGTAGTGATTCAGCGCGTAGAGCTTGTTGAAGGGGTGGGGGGCAATGTCAAAGGAGGAGGAGCCACCGATGAATACCGTGCAGTCCGGAAATGCCGCCTTCACCTCGTCGTAAAACACTTTGCGCCGGCTACGGTCGGGGTCAAACGCCAGCTTGTCCTCGATTTTTGCTTTGGTGCCGATCAGGGGGAAGGTGATCATGCCGGAATCGTGAAATTCCACTCCGTCCCCGGCGTATTCGGTAAATCCGTGCTCTTTTCTGATTTTGTCGCATACGGCAATGGTGCGGGCGCGATCCACTTCCACGTGTGCGTTTTCCAGAATTTCCGGCATTTTGGTTTCGGGATTGTAGCGGGAGACCTGCATCCCGTAGTTGCCGATAATGTCAATCGGGTATTCGTTCATCTGCCCGAAAATGCGCATGCAAGCCCCGGCGCCGATCATCAGCAGATGATACTTTTCACGCAGCTTGTCAAGCACTGCTTTGTTTTCCTCGCCCAACTTGGTGCGGTGCTGTGTCAGCGTGCCGTCCAGGTCAAATGCAATCAGTTTATAGTCCGTTCTCATCAGATCACCTCCGTGTGAAATCGCAATCAGTATAGCATAAGATCCGTCAAAAAACAAGCACAAAAGGAAATTTTCGGCGAAAATCCGCGGGGGGCTATACAACGCGCGCAAAATATGTTATAATTATAATAATTATGGATTCTGCAAAGGAGTACTTATGGCATACAGTGAAGAGAAACCCGGCAAAAGGCCGTTTGCCGGAAACCGCAAGGGCGGCACATATCCGAAGAAAAACGGTGCGGGAAGCGAAAAGCCTGTCCGCGGCGGCGAAAACGGGCGCGGCTGGTCCGACCGGCGCGGGGGCGCCCGCCCCGCCCCGCGTGACCCGCAAAGAGAATCGGGTGCGGCGGAGGATACGGAGCGCGTGGGCAACGGCGCGGTCATCGGGCGCAACGCTGTGCGCGAGCTGCTTCGCTCCGGGCGCCCGGTGGACAAACTGCTGGTGCAGAGCGGAGAGCGTGAGGGGGCGCTGATCCCGATTGTGGGGGAGGCGATTGCCAAAGGAATCCCCGTTGTGGAGACCGAGCGCCGCAAACTGGACGCGATCTCCGGCTTTGCCCCCCACCAGGGCGTAATTGCCATGGCGGCGGAAAAAGAATACTGCACGGTGGAGGATATTCTTGCCATCGCGCGGGAGCGCGGGGAAAAACCGCTGATCGTGATTGCCGACGGCATCTGTGACCCCTATAATCTCGGTGCCATTATCCGCTGTGCGGAGGGGTGCGGCGCGCACGGGCTGATTCTGCCCAAGCGCCATGCCGCGGGGCTCTCACCCCTTGTGACCAAAGCGTCCGCCGGGGCAATCGAGCATCTTGCCATTGCCAAGGTTTCCAACATTTCCGCTACCATTGAGGAACTGAAAAAAGCGGGCGTGTGGATTTATGCCGCGGAGGCGGGCGGAGACAACTTCTATGACACGGATATGAGTGTCCCCGCCGCAATCGTGATGGGCAGCGAGGGGGACGGCGTGTCGGAGCTGGTGCGCCGCCACTGCGATTATGTGGTGTCCATCCCGATGTACGGCAAGGTCAACTCGTTCAACGTCTCCACGGCGGCGGCGGTACTGCTTTGCGAGGCGGCACGCCAACAGCGCACGCCGAAAAACTGATTTCCCGTAAATGACGAAAGAAAGGAGGGGATCCCATGGGAAAACCGCACAACTGGGAGGAAACAGACAACTTGCTTGAAAAACTGCGTGCGAAGATCAATGAGGATACCTCTGAGCCGGCACCCCCGGCGCCGGAACCGGAAGCGGCGGAAAAAACGCCCGACCGCACACCGGAGCCGAACGCCAATATACCGCTTGCCGGCAGAAAAAGAAGAAAAAACCGCACACGTGTGCAACCCCCGGAAACCGACGGAACGGGCGGGGACGGTGCGAAAAACGCCGAAAAAGAGCAGGAAACCGTAACCGCGCAAAAGCCGGCACCGGCACCTGCCGCCCCGATATCGAAACCGGAGCCCCCGGCACCGGAGTCTGCTGCCCCGACAACGCAATCCGCACCCCCGGCACCGTCGCAACCGGCACCGGTTGCCAACAAGCCGGCAGGCGAGCCTACCGCGGCGGACGCAGTGGCAAACCTGACGGTGGAAAGCCTGGTGAAGGATATTTTCGGTGCGGCAAAAGCCGTGGGAGACGCGCCGCCCGCTACGGCGGAGCCCGAAAAGGAATCCGCGGACGGGGAAGAGGAAGAAACGCCCGATTCAGCAGCGCCGGAACCGCCCTTGGCGGAAAACGCGGCACCGGCAGAGCGTACGGAAGCCGGGAAAGAAGAGGCTTCCGCTGCGGCGGAGGTGCCTGCCACCGCTACCGACCGAAAAAACGGTCAGATGGCGTTTGTCCTACCCGAAACAGGGCATTTACGGAGTGAAAACGACCTGCCGGAGGAGGAAAAACAGGATCTGTTTGCCGCGTTTTCCATTGATGACTCCGGCACGGGAAAGGTTACGACCCGCCAAGCCCCGCGCGAGGAGCACAACGCCCTGAAAGAGAGCGTGGAGTCCTCCGAGGAGGATCTCAAACTGTTGCTGGATCTGGACTATGAGGAGGAACTGGGCAACGCCATCGGCTTTGATAAAATCCGGGAATACCGGGAACTTGGCGTAAACGGCGCCCCCCTGCAGGCGCGGCGCGGCAAACGCAAGGTGACCGATAAGCGGGAATATGAGTCCCGCGGGCAGGAGGGGGCTATCCGCAAAGAGTATATCCGGCAAAAGAAGGGGCACATCCTGCGGTTTGCTTTTACGGTGGTGCTGTTGCTGCTCATTTTCCTGTATGAGCACCCGGCGTGGTTACCGCTGATTTTCAAGGGTCCGCTGGACGGGGCGGCTTTCCCGCGCTCCTACATTCTCTTCGGCTTGCAGCTTCTTTTGCTGGATGCGGCACTGTGCTACCGGAGACTGCGGGAGGGCATCGTTTCCTTTTTCCGGTTTTCCCCCATTGATTATTCGCTTTGCTCCGTGGCGGTTCTTGTCACCGCGCTTTATCACGTGATCCTTTTGTTTCTGCCCTTTGACGGGGTGCCGGTGCTTTACCTGTCTCCCGCCGCGGCGGGGCTGGTGCTGATGTCGCTTTCCGACTTGTTTGACTGGTATCGGGAGTTCAACGCTTTCCGCGTGGTCTCCTCCAGGCGGCAGAAATACGCGCTGATTTCGCGTGTTTCGGTGGGCGGCAAACAGAACAGTGCCAAGGAGCGGCTTCTGGAAAACGAACAGGATGAAAATCTGCTTTACGCCCGCCCGGTCGGATTTGTGCGGAATTATTTTGCCAACACCGACCGCCGGGTAGAGCATAACCGCACCCTTGGCACAAGGCTGTTTCTGGTGCTTGCCGTGGGGCTTGCGTGCGGGCTTTATACGGTAGCGGCAGGGAAAAGCGGCACCGTTTTTCAGGTGGTGCTGATCACGTTTTTCCTGTGCCTGCCCTGCATTTCACTGTTGGTGACCTCGTTGCCGATGTTTCTCGGTACCATTCTGCGCCTGGGCAGGAGCGGTGCCATCATCGGGGAGGAGCCGGTGTACGGGTGCGGAGAACAGACAACGCTGGTAATGCCCGATACCGAAATCTTTGAAAAAATGGATCATGAGCAGTTTGAGCTGGTGGAACACTGTGACATTCAGCGTACCCTGATTTTGGTGCATGCGCTTCTGGAAAAGATTCAAAGCCCGCTTGCCGCCTCGGTGGAGGTGGACGAGGAGCTTCGCGTGCCGCCGGAAAAAGTGGAGCTCCTGGAGATCGAAAATGACGGTATTGCCGCCAATATCGGCGAAGAAAAGACCCCGCTGATGCTCGGCAGTGTGACGTATCTTCAGCGCCACGGCATACAGGTTCAGCCCCGCAAGGGCACCGCAAACGGAGATCTGCGCAAGATGTTGCTTGCCACGGTGGACGGCAGGGTTTCCGCAATTTTTCTTGCCCGGTACCGCTTTGCCAAAAACGTAAAGGAATTTCTGGAGGATCTTTCCGAAGAGGATGTGCGCCTGATGGTGCGGACCAAGGACCCCGGCGTGCGCAATGATCTTTTCCATACCCTCCAGCCCGATACCAAGGACCCTGTGCAGGTGATGAAGCCGACTGCCGCGGAGATGGACATCCGCACCGACCGCGTGGATGCGACGATTGTCGCGCTGGATTCCTGCATGGCGGCGGGCGAAACCTTTCTTATTTGCCGCAGGATCCGCCGCGCCGGGCTTTTCGGCAGGCGGTTGCAGGTCATTTCCATGCTGGTGGGCGCGGGGCTTGCCATGTTACTGTCGTTTTTCGGCAAATTACAGGTCTTTACTCCCACCCTGCTGACGGTGTATATATTTTTCTGGAGTGCGCTGGATGCGGTTGCTTCCTATCTGTACCTCCGGGATAAGGAGAATGTATGAACGAGAAAATCAGCCGGCTTCTCCGGCTTGTGCAAAAACCGGGGCGCTATTGCGGCGGGGAATACGGCGCGGTGCTCAAGGACAAAACCAAAGTCAAGGCGCGCTTTGCGTTCTGTTTCCCGGATACCTATGAGATCGGCATGTCCAATCTTGGCGTGCGTATTCTTTATGGCGCGCTGAATACAGAGGAGGACATCTGGTGTGAGCGTGTGTACGCCCCGTGGACGGATATGCAGGAGGAAATGGAAAAGCATGATATTCCGCTCTGGGCGCATGAATCGGGCGACCCGTTGCACGATTTTGACATCGTCGGTGTCACCCTGCAATACGAAATGTGCTATACCACCGCCCTGCGGATGCTGATTCTGGGTCGTATCCCGTTACACACGGCGGACCGCGGCGAGGATGACCCTGTGGTAATCGGGGGCGGACCCTGCGCCTATAATCCGGAGCCGCTGGCGGACTTTTTTGACTGCTTCTCCATCGGTGAGGGAGAAGAAAATTTAGTAGAGTTCACCAAACTCATGATCCGCATGAAGGAGGAGGGGCGCTACACGCGCGCCGCGTTTCTGCATGAGGCGGCGGCAACCATCAAGGGGATCTATGTGCCGTCCCTTTATGAGGTTGCATATCATGAGGACGGGACCATTGCCGCGGTTACCCCCAAGTACCCCGACGTGCCGGAAAAGGTGAAAAAAAGAATCATCAAGGATCTGGATCAGGTCTATTTTCCGCGTGACGCGGTGATGCCGTATATCGAAACCGTGCATGACCGCATTATGTTGGAGGTTTACCGCGGGTGTATCCGCGGGTGCCGCTTCTGCCAGTCCGGCATGATCACCCGCCCGGTGCGCGAAAAATCGCCGGAAATTTTGAATGAGGACGCGAAATGTCTGTTTGAATCCACCGGGTATGACGAAATTTCACTGACCTCGCTTTCCATCAGCGACTATACCAAACTGGAAGACCTGACGGAGGAGTTGCTGGAGTGGACAAACAAGAACATGGTCAGCCTTTCGCTCCCGTCTCTTCGCGTGGACAGTTTCCGCAAGGAGCTGATGGACAAGATTGCCACCGTGCGTTCCTCGTCTCTCACGTTCGCACCGGAAGCTGGCACGCAGAGATTACGCGATGTCATCAATAAAAACGTGCGGGAGGAGGACCTGATGCGCGCCGTCAACGTGGCGTTTGACGCAGGCAAAACCACCGTCAAGCTCTACTTTATGTCGGGCTTGCCCACCGAGACCAATGACGACCTTGCGGGCATTGCCACGCTTGCTTCGGATGTGGTGCATGCGTACTATCAGAACCCCAATCGCCCCAAAGGGCGCTCTCCGCAGGTGACGATCAGCGTTTCCTGCTTTATCCCCAAGCCCTTTACCCCTTTCCAGTGGGAGGCGCAGGACACGATGGAAATGCTGGCGGAAAAACAGCAATTCCTCGGCTCCAAGGTGACCGACCGCAAGGTGCGCTATACGCACCATGACGCAAAGGTCAGCCGCGTGGAGGCGGTGCTGGCGCGCGGAAACCGCAAACTGTGCGCCGCGCTGGAGCTGGCAGTGAAAGAGGGTTTCTGTTTTGATGCGTGGGATGAGTTTTTTGATTATGATAAATGGATGTCGGTGTTTGAACGCACCGGCGTAGACCCGGCGTTCTTTGCCAACCGGCAGATGGGGCTGGATGAGATTCTGCCGTGGGATGTGATTGACTGCGGCGTGACCAAGGAATTTTTCAAGCGCGAGAGGGCGCGCGCATACGAGGGGCGCACCACCCCCAACTGCCGGGAGCAGTGTTCCGGTTGCGGTGCAAATCGGTTGGGAGGAGAGCGGACGCCCTGCCCGTACAGTGCAAAATGAAAGACTTTGAAAACGATTTTCAGAAAAAGTTTACCCTGCCGATGTTAGAGGAGCCGCGCACCCTGCGCATTCGTTTCCGCAAAACAGGGAAACTGCAATACATCTCTCACCTTGACCTGCAACGCACGTTTGCGCGGGTGCTGGTGCGCGCGGGGCTTCCGCTTTGGTATACCAAGGGTTTTAACCCCCATATCAAGATGGTTTTCGGGCTTCCGTTGCCGGTGGGCACCGAGAGCGAATGCGAGTATCTGGACATCCGGATTGAGCGGGATATGCCGGAGGCGGAAGTGATGGAGCGCCTGAATCGGGAACTGACCGAGGAACTGGCGGTTAAGGAAGTGTATCCCGCAGAACATCCGTTTTCGGATATGGCGTATGCCGCGTATGAGTATTATATCGAAACCGCAGGCGCGGATGAAGCGCTGGCGGCACGCGTGCAGGCGGCGATCTGCTCCCCCCTGACGGCAGTCAAAAAGACCAAATCCGGAGAAAAAGAGACCGACTTAGCCCCGCTGGTGCGCTCCGCCGCAGTGACGTTTGACGGCAAGGGACTCTGCATCGACGCCGTATTTGCCGCGGACGGCGCCAACTATGTTAACCCGGAATTGTTTGTCACGGCGCTCCGGCAAAAGACCGGCATTCTTTCCGGCGACCCGCTGGCAGAAGGCTATTCCGTCTGCCGTCGCGCCGTCCTCCTGTCAGACGGCGAAACACCGTTCCGCTGATTCTGACTTTGCGCACTTGCCGAAGACTCACGTTTTCCCCAAGCCGCACAGCATACAAAAAGCCTCCCTCGCATAAACCTTTTCTCAACCACCTCACCGGGGGCAACGCCCCCGGTTTTCCCCGTTTTATTTTGCGAAATTTGTCAAAAGGAGAACATCGGTGATACCTGAAATTCTGTATGCGGAAAATTCCTTTGCCGTCATCGTCAAGCCCGCGGGTCTGCTTTCCACCGGCGAGGGAGACGGCACCGTTCCGGGCGCCCTGCAAAACCAACTCGGTACCCTCTACCCGGTGCACCGGTTAGACCGTGTTGTCGGCGGCGTGATGGTCTATGCCAGAACGCCCGCCGCCGCGGCGGCGCTTTCCACGGCAGTGGCAAAAGGACTTTTGCAGAAGATTTACCTGGCAGTCGTTCCCGGTGAAACGCCGGATCATGACGAGTGGCAGGACTATCTTTTCAAGGATTCCGCGCAGAATAAGGTCTTTGTCGTGCCCACCCCGCGAAAGGGCGCGCGGGAGGCGGCGCTGTATTTCCGCACGCTGGAAACCGCCGCGCAGGATGGTGCCGCGCTTTCCAAGGTGCGTGTTACGCTTCTCACCGGGCGCAGTCATCAGATCCGTGTGCAGTTTGCCTCCCGCGGTTTTCCGCTGGTAGGCGACGGCAAATACGGCAGTCGGATCAAGGCACCATCGCCGGCACTCTGGTCGGAGCAGATCGGTTTTCCGCACCCCATCACCGGGAGGGACCTTGCTTTTTGTGCCCCGCCCCCTGCGATCTTTCCGTTTTCGCTGTTTTCCGCCCCGCCGGAAATCGAACATAAGTACCTAATCCGCTATCCGGATGTTGAGTGGCTGTGCCGGCAGGACGGCGCGCGCACGCGGGAGATGTTGCAGACTTATCTGACGGCGGCACCGGGCGAAACCCGCCGTGTGCGGGAGGTCAGAGAAGGCGGAAAAACGACCTTTTTCTACACCTGCAAGGCGCGTCAAAGCGTTCTCAGCGCCATGGAAAAAGAGCGGGAAATTACTGCCGAGGAGTATGAGACACTGCTTGCCGGGCGGGATATGACAAGAAATGACATCCGCAAAACCCGGTACAGTTTCCCCTATGGCGGGCATGTGATGGAGGTGGATATTTACCCCTTCTGGCAGGATCGCGCCATCCTGGAAGTGGAGGTGCGCGGAGAGGAAGAAACGGTATTACTCCCGCGCGGGCTCCGCGTTATCCGTGAGGTGAGCGCGGACAAACGCTATAAAAACGTCAATCTTGCAAAGGAGATCCCGGCAGATCCGCTCCCGTAAAAGGGAAATGTCGGAAAAAGGGGGAAGCGTTGCTTCCCCCTTTTTCCGACAGGAAATACGGGGCGTGTCGGAAAAGGGAAGAAGCGCCGCTTCCGACCGCTTCCTTTTTTCCGAAATCGGAAAAAAGTTCCGAAATCAGAAAAATATTTTGCCAAAACCCCTTTACAAACCGGGGGAGATGTGCTACAATGATACCGAAATCGGAAAGGCTGGTGCAAAATGGACTATATCAAACGCATCAAAGAGATCAAAAATCAGAAGAAAATGACGAATGATGAACTGGCGGAAAAAAGCGGTATTCCGAACGGCACGCTCTCCAAAATTCTCGCCGGGATCAATGAATCGCCAAAGCTCTCCAATTTCGTGGCGATCTGTGAGGCACTGAATTGCTCACTGGATTATGTGATGTACGGTATTGAAGAAAACAGCAATAACTACACGCTCGACGAGCGGGAGATCGACCTGATTGAGCGCTACCGGACGTTGGATGAACGCGGCAAAAAAACCGTAGAGACCGTGCTGGAAAGTCAGGCGCCTGCGGCGCCCCAACCGGCTGCTGCAAAAAAGGCCATGGTTTTTGAGCGGGAAACGCTTTCCAACCGCCTTGCCAAAGCGTATGAGCGCAATGACAACGGTTTCGGCAGGCGGACACTGCCGCTGTATGACCTGCCGGTTTCCGCCGGCGTTGGCGTCAGCCTTGACGGCGAGGGAACGGATGAAATCACGGTCAGCGACAACAGCAAGACCCGTGACGCGGATTTTGCCCTGCGGATCAGCGGTAATTCGATGGAGACCCGGTATCATGACGGCGATATCCTGCTGGTGCAGGAGACCGACACGCTGGAATTCGGCGAGCTGGGGATCTTTATTTTGGACGGGAACGGTTTTTTCAAAGTCTTCGGCGGTGACCGGCTGTACTCCCTGAACCCGGAATACGGCGACATTCTCTTAAAAGACTTTACCGACGTGCGCATTGCCGGCAGAGTGATTGGCAAACTGAAGCGCAGATAAACAGAAAAGCACGAAGATAAACGAGAAAGTGCAAAGAAAATAAAACAGGCAGGGGCGACGAACGTCGCCCCTGCCAATTTTTTGGATAGCGCACCAACACAAATCAAACCTGCTTTTGTCGCAAGTATGACTGTTGTAGGGAGGGGAACCCCTCCCCTACGGAAAATTTGAGGGTGCATCCGCCCAAAGTAAAGCGAGAGCCTGTCAGCCGCACCGCAGGTGCCGACTAATGGTCGCCCTTACGGTGGGCAAGGCGCACCCACACGAAAAAGGCTCCCCCGCAAGACGGGGGAGCTTTTTCTTGAGAACAATGTTTTGAAATGTCGAAAATTAAAAAATAAAACTTGGAAAAACCGCAGTGAAAATTGGAAATATTGTCGATAAATATGGAAACCTGCAATTTCCGCTCAATTTTGCCCGTAATATGCACCGGGGCCGTGTTTACGGCTGAAGTGTTTTTTCAGCAAGGTCTTTTGCATTTCCTCGGTCTCCTGTGGGCGCACGGCGGTCTGCAACAGCTCGGTATTCAGCGCCATATGCGCTACCGTTTCCAGCACTGCCGCCGCCTCTACGGAAGCCATTGCGTCTTTCCCCCAGGTAAAGGGGCCGTGTGAGTGTACCAGCACCGCGTGCATCCGGTCAGGGTCAATATGCTTTTCCCGGAATGTTTCAATAATCACGCTGCCCGTCTCTTTTTCATACGCACCGCCGATTTCCGCATCCGTCATTTGGCGGGTGCAGGGAACGGTGCCGCCGAAATAGTCCCCGTGCGTGGTGCCAAAGGGTCTGATCCCTCTGCCTGCCTGCGCAAACGAGGTTGCGTACAGGGAGTGCGTGTGGGTCACGCCGCCCACAGTCGGGAAGGCACGGTAAAGCTCCAGGTGCGTCGGCGTGTCGGAGGAGGGCTTGTAGTGCCCCTCCACCACGTTGCCGTCAAGGTCTACCACCACCATATCGTCCGGGGTCAGTTTGTCATATTCCACGCCGGAGGGCTTGATCACAAACAGCCCTTTTTCCCGGTCGATCCCGCTGACGTTGCCCCATGTGAACAGAATCAGATTGTAACGTACCAGCGCCATATTGGCGGCGTAAACGTCATTTTTCAGCTTTTCCAGCATAAAACGCTCATTTCCGCCCGAAGTGCCGGCGGTAAATCTCATACATTTCCTCTACCGAAAGCACATAAGGGCTGTTGGCGTAGTTTTTGGCGCCGGAAATCAGTTTTACCCGTCGGTCGATTTCTTCTTCCGTAAAGGAAAACTCCGTATCCGCCAGCGCCGGCAGATAGGTTTTCATCACCTTGGGCGTGGTGCCGATGGCGGCGGCAAATGCCGCGATACGGGCTTTGCCGACCTCGGTTTTTTCGTTGTACCCGATAAAATCACCCTCAAACAGCGCGCATGCCTTTCCGTGCGGCACCCCGTCCAGCAACGTCAGGCTGTAACCGAGCGGGTGGGGGAAGCCGGTGCCGGTCACGCTGATTGCCATTCCGGCGGCGGTAGCCGCAACCGACAGGTCGTCTCTCATTTCCGGGGTGAACTCCGCCGGGTACTCGGTCAGCACGTTCCAGATTTTCTCCGCGGCAAACAGTGCCGCCTTTTCGGAAAAGACCGAACTTTTGGGGGAGAGGTAGGATTCCAGCGCGTGGGCAAATGCGTCCAGCGCGGTGCTGACGGTGGTGTTCCACGAAAGGGATTCGGTGTAGCGCGGGTCTACAAACGCCACGCGGAACCAGGTGTCCGCCGCTTTAAAGGTCTTCTTCTGCTCACCGGAGGGGAGCGTCATCACGCTGTAAGGGTTGACCTCACTGCCCGTGCCCGCCGTGGTCGGTACGGCGAAAAGGGGGAGCGTAGGCGCGGTGCGTTTTGCGTCATCATAAAGATCCATCGGGGCGAGCGCCGGGTTGGCGGCAAACGCCGCAATCGCCTTTGCCGCGTCCAGTGCCGAGCCGCCCCCGATTCCGATTACAAAATCCGCCCCTGCCGCCGCGGCAAGCGCGCCTGCGCGGTGACACTCGGTCAATGCCGGGTTTTCCCGGATTTCATCGAAAACCGTGAAACCGATATCCAGCCCGGTCAGCGTTGCGGTCACGTCCGCCAGCGCCCCGGATGCCTTTGCCCCGTGCTTGCCGGTCACCACAAACGCGTGGCGCCCCCCGGCAAGTGCCGCCGCGTTCTCGCGGATGACCCCGCGCCCGAACAGTACGCGGGTGGGCATATAAAATGCTGCGTTCATATTTTTCCTCCGTCACCTTTGCGCTGTTGCGCGAAGGCTTTTTGCTCATTATAGCATATTCTGCGCGGATTTTACAGGAGTTTTTCACAAAAAAACGCGCCCCGCGCCCCGGTTTTCGGCAAAAATAAGAATATTCCAAAAAAAAGGAAGAAAAATTCAAAAAATATTTGATTTTCCGGGAAAGGTGTGATATAATACTTAATAAGTATTTTTATGTGCCGCGATTCCGGCAGGGCACGGCGCATTTTCGGGATGAAGCGCCCCTTTTTCGGGCGATTGAACATAGAGTGTCTCCGGCATTGCCGGAGCGTAGGGGAACAAATGAAAGAATTTATATGTAAAATGCTTTCCGGCAATCTGGACAGCACATATTTCACCGCGCCGTTTTCCGGTTTCGGCTGGCGCGAGGCGCTGGATATTTTCTGTATCGCACTGCTCTTTTTCCTGTTGTATCTCTTTATGAGAGACCGGCGCGCCGGGAAACTGGTTGCCGGCGTGGTGATGATTCTCGCCATCTACTTTGTCAGCAGTGCTCTGCATATTTCCGCCGTGCGGTATCTCTTCGGCAACTTCCTCGGTTACGGGGTGATGATGATTCTCATCGTCTTTCAACCCGAAATCCGCGCCGCGATGGAACGTATGGGGTCGATTTCTTTCCGCGGGCTGAAGACCATCGGCGTGGAATCGAAAGACCTGACGGTTGCCCCCGCCACCATCAATGCGATCGTGGAGGCGGCAAAGGATATGTCCTTTACCAAGACCGGGGCGCTGATTGTGATTGAACGTTCCACCAAAATCGGCGAGTATATCCGCACCGGCACCCAATTGAACGCGGATCTCACGCCGGAACTGCTGCGGGCAATCTTTTATGACAAGGCGCCGCTGCATGACGGGGCGGTGATTATCCGCGGGGGGCGCATTTTCGCCGCCGGATGCTACCTGCCGCTGTCGGACAAAGAAGATATTTCCAAAGGGCTCGGCACGCGGCACCGCGCCGCCATCGGGCTCTCGGAGCAGAGCGACGCGGTAATCGTGGTGGTCTCGGAGGAAACGGGCACCATCTCCATTGCCTACCGCGGGGAACTGTTCCGCGAATTTACGTCGGTTTCGCTGAGGCGCGAACTGTTGGAACTGCTGGCAAAGCACGAGCCGGAGAACGCCGCAAAAGGGGAGGGGAACTGAAATGGATCAGAATAAAGTCATTCCCGAAAATGACGAGATGCAGGACAGCGGCGAGTATGCCGTACGCCGGAACGTCCGTGCGGACGTGGTGGCGGTAATCGTATGCCTGTTGCTTGCCGTGGTCACCTGGGTCGTGATTATGAATCATACGGATACGGACTATCTTGCCGTTGACACCGGCAATCTTCCCGCGGGGTACAGCATTTCCGTGACCGAGTTGGAGGTCACGGGCAAAGTGACCGATCTTCGGCGTGCCGGCAAGATTACGGTGATGAATCCGCCTTCGGCAGTGGGCACCTACAATCTGCACGCGGATGATCTGATTCTGCCGGAGGGGCTGACGCTGGTCGGCACGCCGGAGATCATTCTGACGGTGGCGGAATGAGCCGTGCGTCCTCTTTTCTCCTGACGGGGATCAGCGCCCCTTTTGACGCACCCGACGGAGAGGTAGTCAGAATAGCGAGAGAGAAAATGAAGCACGCGTGCGACGGCGCCGCGAGGCTTCATTTTCGCCTTTATAAAAAGTCTTTTGACGCACGGCGAAAACCCGATATCCGGCAGATTTGCTCCGTGTTGGCAACGGGGGAGGAACCGATTTCGGTTGACCCCGCGCGCCTTGCGCGCTTTAGTATCCGCATTTTTTCGGAGGAGACGCCGGAGATCGTGTACGGCACCGAGCCGCTTGCGGCGCGCCCGCTGATTGTGGGGATGGGCCCCGCGGGGCTGTTTGCCGCGCTGATGCTGGCGGAGCACGGGTATTGCCCCGTGATTGTGGACAGGGGCGACGATGTGGCGACAAGAAGCGCCGCCACCGAGCGGTTTCGGCTGCACGGGATTCTGGATACGGAGTCCAATATTCAGTTCGGCGCCGGGGGCGCCGGCACCTTTTCGGACGGGAAACTGGTCACCCGCGTGGGGGATCCGCTGTGCAACTATGTGCTTTCCCGCTTCCGGGAATTCGGCGCGCCGGAGGAGATTCTGGTGAAAGCCAAACCGCATGTCGGCACCGACATCCTTTCCGGCGTGATTGCGGCAATGCTTGCCCGCATTGAGGCGCTGGGCGGCACGGTGCGCTACCGCACCAGAATGACCGACTTTGCCGAAACGGCAAACGGTGTGCGCGTCACGCTTTCCACCGGGGAAGAACCGGCAGGCGCGCTGGTGCTTGCCGTCGGCCACAGCGCGCGGGATACGTTTTCCGTGCTGATGAACCGCAATATGACGTTAATCCCCAAGCCCTTTTCCGTGGGCGTGCGGATTGAACATCTGCGGGAGGATATTGACCGCGCCCTTTACGGCGCGGCGGCAGGGCACCCGGCGCTCGGCGCCGCGGAATACGCCCTTTCCGATACCACGGGCGAGCGCGGGGTCTATACGTTTTGTATGTGCCCGGGCGGTGAGGTCGTGGCGGCGGCAAGCGAGGCGGGCGGTGTGGTCGTCAACGGGATGAGCCGCCACGCGCGCGACGGACGGAACTCCAACGCCGCGGTTGCGGTGTCGGTCACGCCTGCCGACGTCGGCGGGCGGGTGGAGGATTCCATCGCGTTTCTGCGCTCCCTGGAACAGAGTGCGTATCTTGCAGGTGGCGGCGATTATTTTGCCCCGGTGCAAACGGTAGGGGATTTTCTTGCCGGCACCGCGGGAGGGGAGCCGACCAGAATTCTGCCGACCTACGGCGCCGGGCGCGTGCGGGTGAGCGACCTTCACCTGGTTCTGCCCCCGTTTGTGACCGGGGCGCTGGAAGCGGGGCTTCGCTCCTTTGACCGCAAACTGCACGGCTTTGCCGTGCCGGACGCGGTGCTGACCGGGGTGGAAACGCGCACCTCCTCCCCTTTGCGGATGCAGCGGAGCGAGAATCGCGTGGCAGTGGGCTTTGACCGGGTTTACCCGGCGGGCGAGGGCGCCGGCTATGCCGGCGGGATTACCAGCGCCGCGCTGGACGGGCTTCATACGGCACTGGCAATCATGGCGCGTTTTGCGCCTGTCACGCGCGGAAAATAAGAGAAAATCGGGGGGCTTTGGCGGGAATGCCGAAGCCTGCCCCCATCGCGGCGCTTTGCTGCGACCTGACAGGAGTTTTTCTGTCGGGTCAAGGATGACCGCGCAGAATGCGGGAAAGGATCAATCATGCAGGAAAGAAAGGAAAAACTCTGGTGCCTTCGGGAAGAGACCGCGCCGGCCAGCGCCGCGATTGCGGCGCTGGCAAAGGAGACGGGGCTCTCGCCCATCGTGGTGCGGCTCTTGGTTTGCCGCGGGTTTTCCGACGCGGCGGCAATCCAACGGTTTCTTCATCTGGAGGACACTTCGTTTCACAGCCCTTTTCTGCTTCGGGATATGGAGAAAGCGGTCGCGCGGGTGCGCGCCGCTGTGGAAAACGGCGAGAAAATCGCCATTTACGGGGATTATGACGTGGACGGCGTGACCTCGGTCAGCCTGTTGTATCTTTACCTCACCGGGCTTGGTGCCGAGGTGATCTACTATATCCCCAGCCGGAGCGGGGAGGGGTACGGGCTTTCCCTTGCCGCCATGGATAAGTTGCACGAGGCGGGCGCACAGTGTATTGTGACGGTGGATACCGGCATCACCGCCAACCGCGAAGCGGAGTACGCCAAAAGTCTTGGGATGGATATGGTGATCACCGATCACCATGAATGCCGCTTGCCCCTGCCGGAAGCCGCGGCGGTTGTCAACCCTCACCGCCCGGACTGCGAATATCCTTTCAAGGAGCTGGCAGGCGTCGGCGTTGCGTTCAAATTGGTCTGCGCGATGGAGGCAAGCCGCGGCGCTGAGCGGGGGGAGAGCGAAATGGACGCCGTCCGCCGCGTCAGCGCCCGCTTTGCCGACCTTGTGGCAATCGGTACCATTGCGGACGTGATGCCTATTGTGGACGAAAACCGGCTGATTGTGAAACTGGGGCTTTCCCTGATCACCGGCAACTGCCGCCCCGGGCTTGCGGCGCTGATCGAGGAGGCATCCCGCCCGGCGGGCGGCGGGCAAGCCACCAAAAAACGCAAAATTACCTCTACTTTTATCGGCTTCGGCATTGCGCCGCGCCTGAATGCCGCCGGGAGAATGAGTGACGCGACCCGCGCGGTGGAACTGCTTCTTTCCGACGACCGGGAGAGCGCCGCCGCACTTGCCGCGGAGCTTTGCGAGATTAACCGCCGTCGGCAGACTGAGGAAAACGCCATTGCCGAAGAGGTCTACCGCCGGATCGACCGGGATTTTGACCCGGATACCACCCGTGTGCTGGTGCTGGAGGATGACGAATGGCGGCAGGGAATTATCGGGATTGTGGCTTCCCGCGTGACGGAGCGCTACGGGCTTCCCTCCATTCTGATTTCCTTTGACGGGGCAACCCGCGGGTTTGACAGCCCGGACGATCAGGGCAAGGGCTCCGGGCGCAGCGTCAAGGGGCTGAACCTTGTGGAGGCGCTGGCGGACAGCGAGGATCTGTTGGTCAAATTCGGCGGGCATGAGCTGGCGGCAGGGCTGACCGTGACCCGCGGCAATCTGGATAAATTTCGGGAGAGAATCAACGCCTATGCCGCAAAGCGCCTGCCGGATGGCGGCGTGCAGGCAAGGCTTGATGCGGACCTGGAGCTGCGCCTTTCCGACGTGACGATGGAACTGGCGACCGAGCTTTCCGCGCTGGAGCCTTACGGCACCGGCAACCCCGTGCCGCAGTTTATCCTGCGTGACCTCTTGGTGGTGCATATTACGGAGCTTGGCGGTGGCAAACACCTGAAGCTTTTGGTCAGTGACGGCACCTGTATGATCTCCGCTCTGCTTTTTTCCACTCCGCTTTCCCGCTTCGGGATGCGGGAGGGGGACCTGGTGGATCTTCTTTGCACCGTAGATATCAACGAGTATCAGAACAACCGCTCGGTGCAGCTGATCGTGCAGGACAGCAAGCCCAGCGCCGCCTATGCCGCAAAATGCGCCGCATGGGAGGAGCAGTACCGCGCCATCCGCGCGGGGCAGGCCTTTACGGATGCCGCGCTGATCCCGGAGCGGGCGGATTTTGCCAAGGTCTATACCGTGCTCCGGCATGAATTTCGGCTGGGGCATGACACCTTTCCGCTTTCCTCTCTGCTCACATTGGTGAATGCGGACGGAGAGCGGCGGATCCATTATGTGACGCTCTGCTACATACTGGAGGTCTTTCATGAGCTTCAGATCTGCGGGGTGGAGGAGTTCCCGGGGCGGCTGTTCCGCTTCAATATTTACTTTAATGCTTCCAGAACCAGCATTGACAAATCCCTGATTCTGAAAAAATTCAAAAGCCAGCTTCGCGCGGCAAAGTGAAAGGAGGATGAGACCATGCCCGAAGGGATAAACGCCGATTTCAAACAGCTGTTGGACATTCTGGAATCATCCGGCAGTCACTATAATATCGAAAAAATTACCAAGGCATACGAGTACGCCTGCCAGATGCACGACGGGCAGTTTCGTCAGAGCGGGGAGCCGTATATCACTCATCCGCTTGCCGTGGCAAAAATCGTTGCCACGCTGGGGCTGGATTCGGACTCGATCTGCGCGGCGCTCCTGCACGACACGGTGGAGGACTGCGCCGACAAAACCAGCCTGAAAGAACTGCAAAAGCGTTTCGGCGTTGACGTGGCGCTGTTGGTGGACGGGCTGACCAAAATCGTGACGCTTCAGACCGAAAATAAAGAAGAAGCGCATATCGAGACCCTGCGCAAGATGTTGCTTGCCATGTCCAAGGACATCCGGGTCATTTTTATCAAGCTCTGCGACCGACTGCACAATATGCGCACGCTGGACGCAAAACCACCCGAAAAACAGCGGATTACCGCACTGGAAACCATGCACGTCTACGCCCCGCTTGCCCACCGGCTTGGTATGCAGCGTATCAAGCAGGAGCTGGAAAACCTCAGCCTCAAATACCTTGACCCCTATGGCTATGCCGAGGTCAAGGCGGACGTGGAGCGCCGGTATGGGGAGCATATGGATTTTGTAGAGCAGATCCGCACCGAAGTGGATCAGAAAATGCGGGAAAACAAGATTCATTTCACGCTGGAAGGGCGCATCAAATCGGTGTACAGCATCTACCGCAAAATGTATACCCAAAATAAGAGCTTTGACGAGATTTATGACTTCTACGCCTTGCGGATTATCGTGGAGACCGAGTTGGAGTGCTATACCGCGCTCGGCATTATCCATGAGATGTATAAATCCATCCCCGGGCGCTTCAAGGACTATATTTCCACCCCGAAGCCGAATATGTACCGCTCGCTTCACACCACGGTGATCGGGCGCTACGGCATCCCCTTTGAGGTGCAGATCCGTACCCGTGAGATGCACCGGATTGCCGAATACGGTATTGCCGCGCACTGGAAGTATAAATCCGGCGCGCAGAGCAAAGAGGATATGGACAAACGGCTGGAATGGGTCTCCCGCCTGATCGAAAACGAGGGCGAGACCAAGGATCCGGACGAGTTTATGAACGCGTTCAAAACCGACGTGTTTCAGGACGAGACCTTTGTCTTCACCCCGAAAGGGGATCTGATTACCCTGCCGCAGGGCGCCACGGTGATTGACTTTGCGTATGCCATCCATTCCGCCGTCGGCAATAAGATGGTGGGCGCCAAAATCAACGGTATGATTGTGCCGATTGACCGCGTGCCGCAAAACGGCGAGATTGTGGAGATTCTCACCAGCGGAAGCAGTAAAGGCCCCTCCCGCGACTGGCTGAATATCGTCACCACTTCGGAGGCGCGCAATAAAATCCGCCAGTGGTTCAAAAAAGAAAAACGCTCCGACAATATCGCGGTCGGTAAGTCGGCGATTGAGTTGGAGTTCAAGAAATACGGCAGACCCTCCACCGAGGCACAGCGCACCGAGATTGTCACTGCGCTTGCCCAACGCGTGGGCTTTGCCAGTGCGGACGACCTGTATAATACCATCGGCTACGGTGGGATTTCGGTCAGTAAGATTGCCCTGCGTCTGCGGGAGGAGTTTGACAAAGTCATCCGCCCGGAGAGCGCGGAACCTGCCGTGATACCCACGGAGGCAGACCAGATCCGCGTGGCGCAAAAGCCGCGCAAACTGCGGCAGGACAGCGGCATTGTGGTGGACGGCGAGTACGGCTGTCAGGTCAAATTTGCCAAGTGCTGTAACCCTTTGCCCGGCGACCGCGTGATCGGCTTTATCACCAAGGGCTTTGGCATTTCCATCCATAAGGTGGACTGCCCGAACGTGGAGACCGGCATGAAAAAGCCGGAGTATCGGGACAGATGGGTAGAGGCGCATTGGGACATGGCAGGCAAAGCCAGCAGTGCGGGCGTTTATGAAGCGCACGTGCAGATTTTTGCCTATTCAAGCCTGACGATTCTTGCAGACATTACCATGGCGCTGGCGGATATGAAAGTCCTGCTGTTGCAGATCAATACCCAGAAAAAGAGCGACGGGCAAATTATCATCAATCTGAAAATCAGTTGTAAAAACGTGGATCATTACCACTCCATCGTGTCGCGCCTGAAGAGCCTCAATGACGTGATTGACGTCACGCGGGGGTACACATGACGGCGGTATTACAGCGGGTAGACCGCGCGGCGTGCACCGTGGAGGGGGAAGTGACCGGTAAGACCGGCAAGGGGCTTCTAATCCTTCTCTGCGTGGCGGCAGGGGATACCGAAGCGGATGCCGCGGCGCTTGCCGCCAAGGTCGCACGGTGCCGCATTTTCTGCGATGAAAGCGGCAAAATGCAGCGCTCGGTTCTCGATATTTCCGGCGGGGCGCTGGTGATCTCCAATTTCACCCTGCTTGCCGACTATGCGCACGGCAACCGCCCCTCCTATTTCGGCGCGGCGGCGCCCGGCACGGCAGAGGAACTGTACCGCCTTTTCGTGGCGGCGCTGGAGCGGGAGGGCGTGCCTACGGCAACCGGGCGTTTTGGCGCGGATATGCGCCTTTCCATTGAAGCAAACGGACCCGTAACCATTGTGATGGAGAGCGCAAAACTGAAAAAAACAAAGGAGAACAGCAAATGAAACTGCACATTGAAGGCGATATCAACGAATATTATGTGCAGACGCTGTGCATGATTTTTTACCCCGGTGAAAAATTCACCGAGGAGCCGACCGAAGGGGAGCCGGAGCTGACCCTCGCGCTCACGGAGCGTGACGGCGGTTTTTTCGCCGCGGCGCGCCTTTCGCAAAACGGAAAAGAGACCACCGCCGAGAAGTTTCTCCCGGCAAGAGAGGATATGACGAGAGATCGCCTGAAAAAACTGGCGGTCGGCTTTGCCGTGCTCGGCGCGGCGGGGGAAATGCTGCGCTATCACCCCTCCTGGGGGATGCTGACCGGCGTGCGCCCCTCCAAGGTCGCGACCGAGCTTCTCCAAAAGGGGCTACCCCGCAATAAGGTGCGGCGCCGGCTGACGGCGGATTATCTGGTCATCCCCAAAAAAGCAACGCTGGCGACCGACGTCGCCATCCGGGAGCAGCAGATTATCGGCACGCCGTCCCCCCGCGATTGCAGTATCTATATTTCCATCCCGTTCTGCCCGTCGCGGTGCTCTTACTGCTCGTTTGTCTCCTATACCTCCAAAAGCCTGCTTTCCCTCATTCCGGATTATCTCACCCGGCTGATGGAGGAGGTGCGGGGGAAGTTTGCCGTGGCAAAGGAGCTGGGGCTTCGTGTCCGCACGGTCTATATCGGGGGCGGCACCCCTACGATCCTCACGGAGGATCAGTTGCGCGCCCTGCTTTCCCTGATTGCGGAGTGCACCGATGTGTCGGCGCTGGAGGAGTTCACGCTGGAGTCCGGCAGACCCGACACCATCACCGCCGGCAAAATGGCGGCGGCAAAGGAGTACGGCGTGACCCGCGTGTGCGTAAACCCGCAAAGTCTTTGCGATGAGGTACTGCGCGGCGTGGGGCGGATGCACACGGCGGACGATTTCTTCCGCGCGTATTCTATCGCACGGGAGTCCGGCATAGAGTGTATCAATACCGATCTGATCGTGGGGCTTCCCGGAGACTGCTTCAAAACCTTCTCCGATACCTTTGACAAAATCCTTTCCCTGGGGCCGGAAAATATCACCGTGCATACCTTCTGCGTCAAGCGCGCGGCGGGGATCCTGAGAGAGGGCAAGCGCCCGTATAACCTGCGCGGCGGGGATGCCGGAAAGTGCGTGGATTACTCCCAACTCCGCGCCACCGCTACCGGGTACATCCCTTACTATATGTACCGCCAGAAAAACATGGTGGGCAACTTTGAAAACGTGGGCTTTTGCAAAGAGGGCACCGAGGGGTATTACAATATTTATATGATGGAAGAGGTGCACTCCATTTTTGCCGCCGGCGCCGGTGCCGTGACCAAACTGGTGGAATACCACCCGGACGAGACCGGCAAAAAAACCGTGATCCGGCGCCTGTTCAATCATAAATACCCGTATGAATACTTAGGCGATAACGCCGCAGTGGAAGGGATCCGCGAGATCAGAGAATTTTACCGGGAACGGGGCATCGGCAACTGAGCCGCCGCGGGGGCGCCCGCGCGTGCCCCTAGCCTGACAGGCTGAATGGAGGGAATTTTTTGCCCATGCGGAATCCTCAACCGAAAACCGGCAAAAAGCGGTTTCTGACCGGCGTATTGCTGTTGTTTTCGGCAACGTTTCTTGCAAAACTGATCGGGCTTTTCTACAAAGTTCCTCTTATCCGCATTGTCGGCGTAGAGGGCATGGCGTATTTTCTTGCCGCGTATCACATCTATTCATTGCTGTTCGTGCTCTCTGCCACGGGGCTTCCCAATGCGCTCAGCCTTTTGGTGGCAAGGGCAGAAGCGCGTGGCGCGCCCGCGGCGGCGCGCCGGTGCTTCCGCGTGGCGGCGGCGCTGTTTATACTGCTTGGCACCATGGGCACCGCGGTGCTGATTTTCTTTGCTACGCCGCTGGCAGAGCGGCTTTCCATGCGGGAGTCCGCCGCTGCGATTATGGCGGTTGCCCCGTCCCTGTTTCTTGCCGGCTGGATCGGCGCGGTACGGGGGTATTTTCAGGGCAGGCATAATATGATGCCGACCGCGGTTTCCGAGGTGTTGGAGGCGGTCGGAAAGCTCGCATTCGGGCTTTTCTTCTCTTTGCTGGCGGCAAAGGGCGGTGCCGAGCCGCCGATGTTGGCGGCGGCGGCAATTCTCGGTATTACCGCGGGGATGTGCCTTTCCGCCCTGTTTTTGCTGGTTTGGTACCTCGCCGACCAACTGCGCCGATGGGGAGAGCAGGGTGCGGGGGACGTTACCCTTCGGCAACAGCGGATTCTGCCGCGCCTTATGCGGCTGGCACTGCCGATGACGCTCAGCGCTTCGGTGATGAGCCTTGTCAGCCTCGTGGACACCGCGTTGATTTCCGGCAGGCTTCAGGCGGCGGGCTTTGCCCCGTCTGTGGCAAACTCACTGTACAGCGCCTACGGCAATCTTGCCGTGCCGTTGTATAATCTGGTGCCATCGCTTCTCTCGCCCCTGTCACTGGCTCTGATGCCGATGCTTGGCACCGCTCTTGCCAAACGGGATGAAGAGGGCGCGGCAGGCTTGTTGATTTCCGGCGTCCGGCTGACGGCGCTGATCTCGCTCCCGGCGGCACTGGGGCTTTCGGCTTTTGCCACGCCGATCCTTTCGATGATTTATCGGGGGGAAAGTGATGCGGTGGCAGTGGCGGCGCCGCTTCTTTCTCTGCTTGCTGTGGCGGTGGTGCCCGCCTGCTTTATCGCGCTTTCCGGCGCGGCGCTTCAGGCGATGGGGCACCCCGGTGTTCCGGTTGCCGCGATGGGTGCGGGGGCGCTTGCCAAGCTGATGGCGGAGTTCTTTTTACTGACCGTTCCGGCTGTCGGCATTTATGCCGCGCCCGTCAGCACGCTTCTTTGCAACGTGGTGGTGCTTGGCGTACAGCTGGCGGTGCTTTGCCGGGTTTTCCCGTTCCGGGTGTCGCCGGCAAGGGATCTCTTTCGCCCGCTCCTCGCCGCACTTTTCAGTGTGGGTGCGGGGCTGTGCCTTTATGCCGGGGCGGCGCGCCTGCTTTCTTCCGTACCTCGGCTTCTGCTCGCCCTGCCGTTTACCGTTTGCCTTTATGTGTTTCTTTCCCTTCGCTTCGGTGCCCTCACGAGAGAGGATCTCGGCGCGGTGCCGTTTGGTGAAAAAATCTGCCCGGCGCTGGAAAAACTGCGCCTGTTTCCAAGACCTGCACAAAATAAGGAGTAAAAATGAACCGAGATGAAAAAATGCGGGAAATCCTGCAAAAAAAGGAATATCATATTGACGATCTGGTTACGATAGTAGAAATCCTACGCGCGCCGGGCGGTTGCCCGTGGGACAGAGAACAGACCCACAAATCCATGCGCAACGGGTTGATTGAGGAAACCTATGAGGTGGTGGAAGCCATCGATAATGACGACCCGAAACTGATGCGCGAGGAGCTGGGCGACGTGCTGTTGCAACTGGTGATGCACGCGGAACTGGCAAAGGAGGATGGGCAGTTTACTTTTGACGACGTGGCAAACGACATCTGCCGCAAAATGATTCTGCGCCACCCGCACGTATTCGGCGAAGTCAAAGCGGACACGGTAGACGCCGTGCTTTCCAACTGGGAGGCGATCAAAAGCGAGGAAAAACACCGGGAAACGCTGACCTCCAAACTCCGTGCTATCCCGCCCCAGCTACCGGCGCTGATGCGGGCGACCAAGGTCGGAAAAAAGGCAAAAATGTTTGACTTTCCGGATGCCGGTTCCGTATTTGAAAAGCTGAATGAGGAACTGGCGGAGGTCAGGGACGCTGTGGCGGAAAACGACCCCGCACACATTGAGGAGGAGATCGGCGACCTTCTGCTGACCGTGACCTCGCTTGCCCGCAAAACGGGCACGGACCCGGAGCAGGCGCTTGCCAAAGCAACAGGTAAATTTATCGACCGTTTTGAGGTAATGGAGGGGGAAGCGACCGCCCGCGGGCAGTCACTTTCCGCACTTTCCGCCGAAGAGTTGGAAAATCTGTGGCAAACCGCAAAAAAATCGCATAAAACCTGAAAAATCCCCTGCTTTTTTCCAAAACACTATTGCAATTTTGTAAAATATGTGCTAAAATAATCCCAGTGGCGGGTCTCCGCCTCAAGATGCTCAATAAATTGAAAGGATGTATGACCATGAACAAAGCAGAACTCATTGATGCTATCGCAGCGAAAGGTCTCACCAAAAAAGACGCGGAGATCGCTCTGAACGCGACTCTTGACGCACTGAAGGACGCTCTCAAAGCGGGCGACAAAGTACAGCTGGCAGGATTTGGCACTTTTGCTGTGAAAGAGAGAGCCGCAAGAGAGGGTATCAACCCCAGAACCGGCGAGAAGATCAAAATTGCCGCTACCAAGGTTCCCACGTTTACCGCGGGCAAGAACCTGAAGGATTCCGTGCAATAAAATCAAGAAGGGGTCGCGGGTTTTCCCGCGACCCCTTGTTTTTGTACCTCATTTTGTACCTCATAAAGCGCGTAATGCGGCGTTGCTCCTCGCAAACGGCCTCGACGTAGTTATCTACGCCGTCGCCTGTTTGCTCCGGTGCGCCCCCACATTACGCACTTTCTGAGGCACAAAAAAGTGCGCCGCCGGGAATTTGGTAGATTTAGTTACCTGTTCTTGGACATTGAAATCAAAACAGCGGAGCAATCACGCCCTCCGAAAGCCTCCCTCCGGGAGGGAGGTGTCACGGCTTGCCGTGACAAAAGGAGCCGCGCCGGCTTTCGCTAATTATCTGAAAATCACTCACGGAGCGAAACATGAGACTGGACAAATACCTGAAAGTATCGCGCATCATCAAGCGCCGCACCGTTGCCAATGACGCGTGTGACGCGGCGCATGTAACGGTCAATGACCGCCCCGCCAAGGCGTCCTACGACGTCAAGGTCGGGGATGTGATTGAAGTGGGTTTTGGCGCCCGCACACTCCGCGTGCGCGTGCTGTCGGTCAAAGAGACCGTCGGCAAAAACGACGCGGCGGAGCTTTATGAGGTTTTGGAATAAACCACGACTTTCCGGCATACAGTTTACCGGAAAAGAGGTGGCTTTATGACCGAAAACAAACCCGGAAAAGAAAACACGCACAGTGTGAAAATCGCTGCCCGCATGAAAACCGAAATCAGCGGCGTGGAGGAAGTAGAGAGCTTTGACGAGGGGAGCGTGGTGCTTCACACCTCCTGTGGGGAAATGACCATAGAGGGGGAGGGGCTTCACGTCGGCACGCTGGATATGGAGCGCGGCGTCGTTGCGGTGGACGGAAAGGTCAACGGCATTTATTACAATGACGGCGCACCGCAAAAGCGCGGGCTTCGCGCCAGGTTCTTCGGCTGATGGAAATTCGCCCCGATCAGCAGTTTCTGCTGTTTTTCTACGCGTTTCTTTCCGGCGTTCTGCTTGGCGGGTTTTATGAGGTTTTGCGGGCATTTCGCATCCTGTTCGGTGTGATGCAGGTGCCCGCGCGCCTGCATCCGTTGTACGCGAAAAAACTGCCGCTCTTGCGCAAAGGAATCCCCGTGCGTGAGGGCAGGGGAAAGCAGTTGCGGCGGGGGATTGTGGTGGCAATCGGTGATTTTTTGTTTATGGTGGTTGCTGCCGTCACCGCGGAGCTTCTTTTATATGATTACAACAGCGGGGAGTTCCGCGTGTTTGTGCCGATCTTAATGGCAGTGGGGTTGGCGCTTTTCCGCGTCAGCATTTCGCGCCTGTGTGGTATGGTTACCCCGTATATCGCTTATGCCTTAGCAGTGGCGGCGGCATACTTCCGCGCGCTGTGTCTGTTGCCGGTGCGCGCGGCGGTGCTCTTGTGGCGGCTGTTCTTACGCCCGTGTCGTGCGCTGTCACTTTTTGTACGCCGCAAACTGCATGAAAGAAAACTCTTCGCCCTTTGTCGCCGGCAACTGCGCTTTGCCGCAACCGGCTTCGGCTACCCCGGAAAGGAAGTAGAAAAAAATGCCCAAACAAAAGCAAACCGCCAGCAAAAAACTGACCTTTCTCATCCGGCTGTTGATCATTCTGATCTTTCTCGCGGCGCTGGTCATCGCCGCGGGGCGGCTGATCGAGTTCAACCGCAAGCGCCGGGAAGCAGAGGCGCTCGAAAAAGAAAAGGAAAAATACGAGCAAAGCGCGCCGCCTGAAACGGCGGAACCGTGAATAAATTCCCCCGAAAATGCAAAAAATGACAGGGGCGGAAAAAACGCCCTGTCCTTTGGAAAGGGGGAAGCGGAAATGTCTGATATGTTAAAAGACCTGATCGGGCACAAGTGCAGTATCATGGGGGAGGACGGAGAATACTTTACCGGAAGCCCCGATATCGTGTGCGAGGTGCTGGCAAGCGACGGTGAGTGGATCAAGGCGGCGTTCACGGATAAAACCGGGCGGCGCGTGGTGCGCCTTGGGCGCACGGACGTGATCGAAAGCGTGCTTGTGTACGGGGATTGACAATGAAAAAGGCGGCTGATGCCGCCTTTTTCGTTTTATGTTCAAGAGAGAAACACGCCGTCCACAAAAATCCAGATGCCGATCCCGATCAGAATCACACCGCCTAACATATTGGCTTTGCCGGCAAGCAGGGTGCCGAAGATTTTGCCCACTTTGACTCCGATCAT